>CALDQI010000874.1:0-2849 GCA_937911635.1 uncultured Pseudomonadota bacterium
CCATTAAAGGCAGGTCAATGTTTTAAAGAAGCCCGAATAGATCAATCCAATAATGATAACCACTAGCGGCAACCATATATTATTGAAGTTGATTGGCCCAGAATTCTCCTGCTTTGACCGCTTCTTCCATAACGATAGAATAGTCACCATTTTTTGCTTTATCCATAAAACCTTCCATTCCCGTTGAGTCCTCTGTCAATAATCCCTCTGCTATCGAACTGACAGCCGAACTTGTACCATCATACAGCTCAGAAATTTTCATTGTCTTTGGCAATAACGTATCTACTGCACCAACAACAGGATTCGCACCAACCATCAAAGAACCAGATACGTCCAAAAGAGCATCCAATGCACGCCCACCAATGGTTTGATTTGGGGAATCTTCATATGAATTTACGCCAGTCATGACCGCAGAAGCCACTGAAAGTGCACCACTCAAATCTGTTCCAGGAACGATATTATCTAGGGCATTGTTGTCGAGTTCGTCAGATTTAGTCAGAAGTAGACCACCCCAGTTCAAAGCTTCACTCAATAGTTCTTCAGGCTTCATTGAATCTAGAAAAGATACTCGTTCTTGATTACTACCAAATTGCATAGATGATGCCCGGGCAGAATCATCGGATTGTGATTGACTCGAAGTAGATGAATGACGACGCGAAAAATTTGACATGAGGACTCCAATATAGATGATTGTGCCCCTGTTTGAGCAAGAATCGTGCCAACCAATCAATTTGAGCAAGGAGTCCATTTTTTCGATAACTTATTGATTATTATTTGCTCCAACATCTGGATCCGTCAATCAATTGACGGAACCCATTTATTTTTTTCGTCAATCGGAGTCCCAAGATCATATGTATTGACTTTTATTCAACAATTACAGTACCTTACTAAACCAAAACAAAATGACGAACTACTGACAGGTGTTCATCAATACCCAAATTCCAATGTTCAACATACACCTCCGACTTCCAATTACCACTTTCAAACTATTCACAATATAGGTTATATTGAGTACAGTATGAATGTACATTGAGGTTTATATGTTCTTCTTTCCTTGGATTCTTGGTACACAAGTTGGCTGTATTGCCTGTTCAAAAATCGCTGACGAACCCATCGGTATCGATACTGCAGATTCAGGATACTTCGATACGGGCTCTCCAGACACGGATGATACCGACGACACCAATGACACTAATGACACAACTGATACTAACGATACGGACACAAGCGACACACAAGATACAAATGACACCAATCCAAATGATACCGGTGGACCGGTCCAACAAGATGGTCCCGTTTTCTACTTTGAAGACGAAATACAGGTTGGTGGAACCAACATGTGGTCTAATCTATGGGCGAAGAACAATGGCTTCTTCTTTTCCACCATGCAAAATGAACAAGTTGCTTTTCGAACCTTTAATATGGACTTGGAACCAACGTCTCCCTTGGTCTTGGTAACAGACACCTCTGATTTCCCGCCAGGTGTACAGATGTCAGACCATGAAATGCTTCGTTTAAACAACGCTCTGTACTTTGTAGCTAGTGGATTTGGCGATGAAGATCTCGTCATCATCAAAACAGATCTTCAAGGGAATCGATTGGAGAACTACACCATTCAAAATCAAGGAGATAACGGTCCTGCTTGCAATGACCCACATCTATTGTTGGTAGACGAAGAGATTTGCGTGCGATGGGGAACATCAGGAACCAATAAAAGCATTCAGTGCTTTGATGAACAACTCAGCCCCATCACTCAATCTTTTGAAATCCTAATGGCAGATCCGATTCCGCAACTCGGATACTCCGTCCAAGTAGACAATGAAATCTGGTCCTTTACGGGGGATGCTCCACAACGAGATCTCATCATATCCAAATACGATGTAAACTGGCGACCACTCAATCCCTTTACCGAGATCATTTTGGAAAGTGAAAACAGTGACTGGAATTGGTTTCCCGGTGGTGTAGCCTATCATGAACAATACGAAATGTGGTTTGTAGTGTTTACCCACATGGAAGACGAAGAGGAAGCGAACTTTGACTCTGTCGTTAAACTCGCTGCCTTTGATGATGATTTTGATCTATTGGATATCAAGATCTTGAGTGGACCAGGATATACACGTCCGAATCTGGCACTGATCAACAATGAAGTCGTCGTCTCCTATGACAATGGAAACCTCGTGTGGCTTGAAAAGTGGAGTATTGAACCCGTTCAATAATCATCGATGATCGATGTACCACCGACTGTAGAACAGTTGTCTCCTCAAACAAAGGATGTGTACGTGCCACAATTACAAAAGGACCTGCAAGCAGGTCCTTCGTATTTTTTATCAAACAGCAACACCATTATGGCATTGGAGGTGGTCCGCCTGATGGAGATGGAGGCATTGGTGGAGGTGTCGGAGCGGCGTTGAGATGTGCTACTATACCACCAACTTCTTTTGCTTTGAAACATTACGCCAGAAACCCCGCCTTTCTCTACAGGCCATCTGTCCCAAATAAAGCCGTGATCTGATAACTGAATTTGTATAGTTTTGTTGAAATTTGATTTTGACCTGTCTCTGTCAATGTCATCTATTCTTAACCACCAGACGCCTTTGTTGGCTTTCACATCAACGAAACTGGCTAACGCAGTAACCAATGACCCAAAGTGAAGCGGTCCAGATGGTGATGGCGCAAACCTGCCACAAAAATCAATTTTTGTTGTGGTTGATGAATTCATTAATTAGATTCGATTTGAGCTAATTTTTCAAAAGAATTATGTGCTGCTCGGATAGCTTCATTAACTGGAGTTCCTTCATGTTGAATGGATAGAAAACCGGCTTCAAAAGGAGATGGTGCTAAATAAATTC
>CALDQI010000875.1:0-3452 GCA_937911635.1 uncultured Pseudomonadota bacterium
CTCGTGACAAGAGTTCTGTCGCGAAAGTTGGCATCACAGACGTACTTCGATTGCGAATTCGCAGTGGCGATTGGCAAGAAGTGGTCGATATTATCACTGAGCAAGCAGATCAGGCGATTGACCCAGCTGGGATGTACTTCATGGCAGCCAATGTGAGCCATTGTTTGCTGCAAAGTGTTGATGGTACCGTTGACAATTTAAAATCCTGTTTGAAACATGCCCCAAATCACGTAGCAGCGCTCCTGTTGTTGCGTAGAGTGTCTTCTGAAAGCGATAGACTGTGGGCGAATACGGAGCTGCTAAAGCACCTCAGTCACAAAACCATTCGAGGCTGGTTACAGTGGGAGAACTCTAATCAACCGGAGTGTTCTTTTGACGCGTCTAATTTTGAACAGGACAGCATTTTCTTCTTGGAGCGTTTGTTTACTTTGTTGCTCTCCGATACTGAAATCCCGTTTCAAAATATTCTCGGGACACACCCATTGGTAGACACAATCTTGCTCACCAAGGCTGATTCTCAAAATGTGAGAGAGATAGCAAGCCAAGTCGAATCGCCGAGTTTGGGGATGGTGCTCTTTGTATTGTCCTCCGGGGACCTCCAACTTGCGGATGAGCTTCTAGCTGCAATCGATCAAGACACTGCTCCAGTGTTGGAACTGAAAGCCAAAAGGTTGGAGCGAGAGAGAGACTTGGAAGGTGCAGAGTCTGTGTGGCTAAGCATTTTGGACAATGAAGATCTAGATCTGGACCTCCGAATTGGGGCCGCTCTGTCGCTGGATAGAGTCTTACGATACATTCCCGAGCGTCACTTGAAACTGGCACAGATTCATTCTACGTTGGCATCTTGGTTGGAGAGTGAAAGTCCAGTTAATTATTTCGCGCTGTTAGCAGCACAACTGTTCTCAAGTTTGGGAGATGTATCTGAAGCAACGGAGTTCTACAAACTTCGATTCCAGAGATCTCCTGTGTTTGGGAAGGTCTTTCATGGATTGAAACGTCTGTTTTTACAAACCCACAATGTGGTAGAGATGCAGGAACTTCTCACGAACTTGGAGGAGTTGGTCCTTTTGGATTATGCCGAAATCATGGAAGAATTTAGAGAGTATGGACAGGCTGCTGAAACGTACGAGAAGTTGTTGACTATATCGAAAGACCAACACTTATCGAATGGACAACTGCTGCCATATTTTGCTCGAATGGAACGTTGCTATGAGAAGTCAGGTAATTGGCCTGCCGTTCTTCGGTCGTTGGAAGAACAACGAGATGTCGTTGCTTCCTTAGAGTTTCAGCATCATCTGGACAGTAAGATTCAATGGGTCTTGGTAGAGCACTTGGCGGATAGTGATATTGCTCTTGAGACATATCAGCGAATGTTGAACAATGATCCGACCAATCGAACGATTCTCAAATCTCTAGCCAAAATTAGCATCCAGCATGAGCAAGTATCTGATGCGATCGATTATCTAAACATCCTCGCTGAAAACCCAACTGATGTGGCAGATGCGATTCAAATCATGAGTACATTGGTCGAAGCCCATCAGGCTGAAGGCGATCGCAATAAAGAGATTGAGGTGTTGCAAGATATCATCGATCTAGATGCAAACAATATCGAGGCGATCGATCAGTTGGCGGATTGCCTACAAGAGCGTGGTGATTGGGAAGAGTTGTTCACCTTACTGCAGCGTCGGTCTGTCATCAGTGAAGATCATGACAAGGTGGCGTGCCACACACGGATTGCTCGGTTGGCTGAGGAGCGTCTGTTGGATGTTGATCTCGCTTTGAAAGAGTGGTCTAAGGTATATGAACTGTTGGGTCCGGAGGAGGAAACACTTCGTCGATTGATCCACCTGTCAAAGTCTCAGTTTGATACTCCGTCTTTTTTACACTATGCGGATGAACTCATTGGACTGTTGGAAGGTGAACCGAAGGCAATACTTTGTATGGAAGTTGCTGATGCGTACATCAATGAATTGCTCGAAGAGAACAAGGCTGTACCATATCTTGAAGTGGCTTTGCTTGAAGACAGCACGTTTGAAAGGGCTGTAGTGTCATTGGAAAATCAATATCAAATCATGAGTGAGTGGCAAAAACTCCTTGATCTCTTGTTGCATAAAGAGAGTAAAATCAACGATGTTGAGACGCAGATTGAAATCTTAATCAAAGCGGCAGAGATTGCCGAGATATCGTTGCAGCAACAGGATCAATCGGACGAGATATTCCTGAGAATCCAGCAGCTGGATCCAACCAATCCAGATGCTTTGAAGCGGTCTGCCAATGCGCTGTACAAAAATGAACAGTGGTCTGACCTACTAGCGCTATATCGTGATCACGGGGATGTTTTCAGAGATGGAACTCGAGCCACAGTAGACATGCTCATCCAGATGGCTGAGGCTGCACAGGCCCTCTCTGATTGGGATACGGTTGTGACGACTTCAACTGAAGTGCTCGAGATGGTACCGACCCATTTGTTCAGTCTTCAAGCGTTGAGTGCGAGTCTCCAAGAGTTGGGGCGTACCTCTGAGTCTGTGGACATAGACACACGTCTCCTTGACGTCATTAGTGCTCAAGGGAATAAAGAGAGTCTGGCTGAAGTCTGTCTCCGTTTGGGACATTCCAATTTGGCACTGGAAGAGTGGTCAACGGCGTTGAAATACTTTCAAAAGTCTAGAATTTACGCTCCGACAGATTCTCGTTCTTTGAAAGGAATTATCGAGTGCTCCTGGCAAAAGGGAGAGTATTCTAGAGTGGCACAACTCTGTTCGACGTTGGTAAAGAATGCCACTGATGAACAGGATGTGATCTTGGGCTACTTATGGAGAGGGTTTACACTGGACGCCAAACTTCAGCGTCAGGAACTGGCAGAGCAGCACTATTGGCGTGTGCTCGAGTATGATCAGAACCACTATGCCACATTGATCTATTTGTCTGGTATCTCTTTTCAAAAGGGCAAATACAAAAGCATGTTGGGCCAGTTGAGTCAGGCTTGGGGGCAAGAAGGGCACGCGGATAACTTAAATCAGTTAGTCGCGGTAGGACGATACATTGCTGCGACAGAACTCGAAGAAAATACCATCAAGGAAGAAATGGAAGGCTGGCTCGAAGCGAATGACATCTCCATCGCTGAAAATATAGGTGAAGAGTGGACCAGTCAGCTAAAAGAGCGTCTGTTTGGCATATGAACTCGGATGTCTACTTGGATTGGAATGCCACAGCATTGATCAGTCCTTCGGTGGTGAAGCATTACTGTACTGCGCTGCAGCTGCTGGATTGCAACCCGCATTCTCAACACAAGCGTGGACGCGAGGCCTCTGTGGCGGTCGAGAAGACTCGCGAGTTGATTGCTGACTTACTTAAAGTAAGGTCAAAGCAAGTTCGATTCACATCAGGAGCTACTGAATCGAACTCTTGGTTGTTGTCTCATTTCTCGAAGTGTGATGGGAGCCTTTTAGGGT
>CALDQI010000876.1:0-5232 GCA_937911635.1 uncultured Pseudomonadota bacterium
ATCAATCGAGAATACTTGACCATTGAACCTCACCGACGCCATTACTGCTCCACCAAAACCGGTGAGCATGGGTTCACACACGTGAGCAGCAAGTTGACTCGCAATCATTGCATCAATCGCATTACCCCCCTGCTGTAAAGCAAAAGTTCCTGCCCTGCTGGTGTCAATACTACCTGAAGATACTACACCTTTCATCTAAATTGACTTGTTCACAATATTTGTATGAAAATCTCGAAGGAGTCTATTCGATTCTGGACTTGGTTGATGAGAATTTAGTATTCTATTGGCCTCTACTTCACCAAAGAGTTTCCCATAGATATGCATGTATCGTTGGAATCTCAAACGATTGTCTATGTCTGTCAATTCTGGATGGAACTGCGTCGCAAATACATTGGTTCCCGCCAATCTAAAGGCTTGATGAGCGGTACGTTGACTCAAGGCCATATTGATAGCGCAATCTGGTAACGTGTTGGCTTGATCTTGATGTCCAAGTTGAGCGATAAATGGATTGGGGAGTCGACCAAACAATATATCTTCCTTAGCTAAGGGAGTTGTTTCCAGTGTAAATGAACCCACCTCAGCGTTGTCTGGATCCTTAATGACGGTCCCCCCAAGTGCAAGGGCGAGGGCTTGAAATCCAAAACAAGATGCAAACATGGGTTTGCCAATCGTCGATAATTTACCAACAAAGTCGTTGAACTTCAAAATAATTGGATGTTTATCAAGCACAGAATACTCTCCAGATCCACCGACCAATATCGCGTCATAATCATCTGCAGCCGAAGTGGTCATTTCCTCTGTAAAGATATCAAACTGTACAATCGATTCCTTGTCGACGCCGAGTTGAGTGGCAAACGAGGAATGCTCTTCTGGTTTTGCAATGTCAGAATCATTCCGTGCTTGGATCAAAAGATATTTGGTCATTGTTACTCCAGCTTTTTTACAAGTCTAACCGTTTATGATTGTATTGACATCCCAGAGTTACAGAGGTTTTCTAAGTTTTATGTGAACATTTCCTTCACCGATTATGTATGCTTGGCAGGCCAATCTGGCTGTCTCTCGATTCGAATAGCCGAGAACAGCAATTTCTCTAGATGCAATTGGCGATAGGCAATCTTGAGGGCCTTCTATACTCACAATACATGTTCCGCATGAACACATTCCTCCGCAATAAGAACTGATATCCAGTCCATTGGCTCGAATTACTGATAACAACGTTTCTTTACTCTCTTGAACGAACGTTGTTTCTGTTCCATTGGGGTCTTGAATTGTACATGTCACTCGAACCAACTTGGGTTTATACATTAACTTTTCAGCTCTTGCAGCCCATTTTTTGACTCTTCGGAACATATTCCCTCCATATTCGGTTAAATTTCATATATGAATCGCAACCGAATACTTATTATTGCTGCCATCATCAGTGTACTGTTACACTTTTTACTGTTGTATCAGTCTAGCGAACTTTGGCACACTTGGCTTGATCAAAATATGTCAGATAGCATGCCGAAAAGTAAAATGATGGTGGTTCGACGTCCAAAGCCAAAGGAACCACTAAAAACCGAACAGCCCAAGCCGGAGGACCAAGGACAAATCGTAGAACTTGCAAAACCCGAGGTCGATGAAAAGCCAACCGAAGCCGATTATTTGGCAGAAGAAAATCATCGTGTAGAAGAAGAAACCACAAGTAAAAACTTTACGGTCAATCCTGAGATCATCGCTCCTACCTATTCAGAAGAGCAACAGGTACAATATGAAGATGCATTGGATGTCAATGCCACAGAACATTCTTCTGGGGCTAAGGTTGGAAATGATAAATTCAAACCCAGTCGAGATGGACGATTGTTCTCCTTTCCCTCTCCATATACCAAAACAAATAAAGATGGTTTACAAAAACCAACCTTGGCTGCTTCGACGAGCGAACGATTGTCTGGAGCACCGAGCAACGACCTACTGAACGAAACGAAGTCGGACAGAACAGAGTTGAATGCTCATGCGTATAAATATGCAAGCTACATGAATCAAATTCGCAGGTTGGTCAACTTTTATTGGCAACAACAGCTCGATAACTTGAACGAACCCCTACAAAAGCAAGATTATACGACTGTTGTCGCTGTACAGCTTGACTCGAAAGGAAACTTGAAATCTATTAACGTCACACAAAGTTCAGGGGTTAAAGGAGTTGATGACTGTGTTACAGATGCCTTTGTCTTGGCTGGTCCATATCCTGAGCCCCCAGAGCTGCTTGTCGAAAACAATATAGTTGATTTACCCGACTTTGGATTTACATTAAAGGTTTCCGGCCCAAAGATGAACTATGGGGGTATCGATCCTAGAGCTGGAGTTCGCTTCCCTGGAATTTTAAAGGCACCGAGATAGATTCCATCGAGCGGCTTTTCTAATTATCATCAGTGGATGGGGCTTCTTCAGAAGATGCTAAGGAATCATTGATCGATTGTTCTATTTGTTGGTCCCATTGCCATTCTCTCAAAGGACCTGAGTATTCAACTGTTTCTTTATCAATCAAGTTTGCCTTCTTAAAAGCATTCTTGGCTCGGTTTACATAATCTATGTATACCGCTTGATCTCCAAAAACGACTTCATCTAGGTCAGCTAAACTTCGATAAATCTCTCCCTGAATTAAATAAGCCATCGACAAAATCTCGATCTCAGGTAAATCCAGCCATTGACCACCATTTTCCAGATATTGAACGGCTTCTTCAATGTGTGTTCGTGCATCCTCAAATTGTTCTTGGGCGTGATAGATGTGCGCAAGTTCCAAATGAGGCTCTGGCAATCGAGGCTCTTTTTTTACAATCTCAAGCAGACAAGCCTCAGACTTTTTCGAATCCCCATGCTGTCTATGCTCCATTGCAGCGATAAACAATGCCTGCATGGGTTCAATCTCAGCCGTCTCTGCTTCAGCCAATACAGCCTCTATGACTGCTTCTCCAACTTCATCGGAATTTGATGTGTCTGTACCCATTTCATCTCCAAAGTATTAAGGGTGGTATATATATCCGAAAAATATACTCCAATATATCTAGAATTCAACTCCAGCAACAGTTATAATGGGTGAGTATACAACTCAGAAGGTGATTCATGCTTACATTCCTTTTTATTGGATGCTTTGGAAAAACAAATGCCATTCCAGATCCTCAAAAACAGCAAGTCAAAGAGGTTGTGGTGACTGACCCCAGTAACTTTGAACAAGGTGTAGATCTAAATGGGGATGGGATTGCGGACGCTGAAACAACTCTTGAACCCGGAATGAAGATACAAAAGATCGATATCAACGGGGATGGCCAGGTAGATGTTATCAATCATTACAAAGAACGTGAAGATGGAACTCAAGTATTGATGTACAAAAGTGTCGACATGAATTGGGATGGTAAAACGGATGTACAAACTTGGTTCAATATCAACGGTGAGATTGAAAAGGAAGCGATGGATGGAGACTTTGATGGATTGACCGAATGGGTTGATCATTACAAAGGAAACAAACTCATTTTGAGTGAAATCGATAGTGACTTTGATGGAAAGTACGACTTATTTCGAATCTACAAGTCGGAACGCCTGGAAGAGAAACGCTATGATCGTGATGGCGACGGGAAAATAGACTACTGGCAATACTTCGACGCAAATGGAACATTGCTAAAGACGGGAAAAGATACGGATGGTGACGGAGAAGTCGACGTTCGAAACTAACCCTACATGTATCAGGTAATTTGTACAATACGGTTAACCGATCACATCAACTCAAAGTGTCATTCAGAATCTACCATCTTTGAACATGTATTTGCTTGATTGGAAAGTGAATGGCTAAGACATTCATAAACTCGTCACTATTTAATAAAAGCACGCGTAACATTAACCATTCT
Organism: uncultured Pseudomonadota bacterium; assembly: GCA_937911635.1. Classification (GTDB taxonomy): domain Bacteria; phylum Myxococcota_A; class UBA796; order UBA796; family UBA796; genus CAJWHX01. The sequence continues at coordinate 3,879 of CALDQI010000876.1, forward strand.
GCAACCCAATAACCGTTGCGTTTGTATGCCAATAGACGCTGTTTAAATGTACCAGGATCTAGATATGGTTCAGACAAATGTCGAGCCTCATTTTCTTCCAACTCCAACCATTGTTTCACGATAAAATACTGACTATTTTCCATGATTTGATTGATTCTCGTCTGGTAATGCTTATACAACTTCTCGACGACGGATTTACGAACGGTTTTATCGATACCCTCATACTGGCTATGCGTAAAGTAGTCTGTCTCTTTTAATACGATGGGATCACCCATCATTATGATTGTATAAGTAGAGTAGTTGCACCCCACAAACAGTGTACCATCCAACAAATCCTGAAGAGTCAATGAAGTTAAGGGAGCAACTGTTGTTTGCCACAAATAAGGTCTTCTCATCATATGCGATAAGGTTGAAGATTCAGCCAGACAAAGGATCTTTTCATTGTCGTCAGTAATAATAACGGTCGAATGTCCCGCATAAACAGACGGAGACGTATGGTTTCTTTGCGTTCCTAAGGCTACTGGGCTTCGTACAATATAGGCATTGAGTCCTGCATATAGACATAGAACTCCGGTCACAGCAGCAAATTCCGGGCAAAGAAAGGTGTCTGATTCAATATCTGAGAGCCGTAAAACCTCTCCATCATCCTCACCGTAAATGGCATCTTATCGTGCACGACTGACGATAGCAGAGTCAGTGTCTTTTGAAAAATTTTCGCCAACACGCAGATACTCAATGTTATACCTACCAAATAGTTGGTAGACAATATCCCCAATAAATTCGATGACTTGAAAAATATCTTCTTGAGTACATTCACCGGTCAATGAAGAATGCCCCGTAACTTTTGCAATAGCTGCTTTCATTCTATCTGAATCAAAGTCCACGAGTAGTTCCATGTCGTTATCAGGAAATACCTTGACAAAACCATCATGATCTAAGATGTTTTGTACTGAATACAAAAATGCTCTTGGATTTTTTCCACACCGTATTGGATAGGATTCAGTCATACGTCCACCAACTCAACTATTGATTTTGTAGGGGAGTTCTGTATCATTCTTTTCAGGATCCGAGACAATCTTGAGTTCTGCATCCACCATTCTTTCAATCAAAGCGTTGAAGGACATTGTCGGTGTCCAATTTAAGTACTCTCTGGCTTTTGAAGCATCCCCACAAAGTGATGGTACTTCTGTTGGCCTCATAAACTGTTGATCTTTAATAACATACTTTGCCCAATCTAAACCTACATATTCGAATGACAACCGAACAAAATCTTCCACCGTATGCTTTTTACCGGTGGCAATTACAAAATCATTGGGAGACTCTTGTGCCATGATACGAAGCATGGCATCCACAT
>CALDQI010000877.1:0-3927 GCA_937911635.1 uncultured Pseudomonadota bacterium
CCCAGATAAGAAAAAATAAAGCACCAACATATGAAATGATCTCTGGCGCAGCAATCGCTTTTGCTGCTCTACTATTAATTATCCCCGGCTTTGCGACAGATATTTTTGGTTTTTTCATCGACGTGTCCGGTACAACTTGAATCACATTGGGATGCTCTCCACGCTCTATGCTGCCGCAATGAAAACACACGCCGCACGGTTGAATCACATTCCCTTGAATGGGTTGTTCACACATCACGATCTTCGTTAACCATTTGGCAACCAAAGCTTTTCCAAGTCCTGTGGGGCCTTCAAAAAGCAAACAATGATGAAGCCTGTTGTCTCGTATCATTGAGCTCAAGTGTCTTTGCACTGTTTTGTGTCCCAAAATTTCCACGAATCACTCCAACTAGGTTAGACTATCTAGCATATTCAATCGGAGTTGCAATTATGATCTACCTTATTTTGTCCACACTCGTAGCATTCGCAGACCCTTCAGACAAGGGATATTACAACGAGACTGAGATTTCCAAGGCTTCGATGTTGTTCGCTGAGGCATCAAAGGTATCCGCTCCTCAATTCGCGAAGGCAGAAAGTACCATTCGTGAGCATGCCAGCATTATTAAACAGATGGAAACAAACACCGCCATATTGAATGATGAAGAATTGAATGCGTGGTTTACACAAAATCAAAAGTACATGCTGGGATACAGAATGCAAGTCAGTAAGCATGCTTCTATGCTGACTGAAGACTATGACAAAGAATTCTCCTCTGCGATGGATAGAGCCATTGAGGGCTTAGAGTTTGATGGAACATTAGAGATTTGTGAAGGTCAAGCCATTCATGCCATGATGGGTTCTGCACCAAAGTGTGATGGCACATCATTCAGCAAAACATTGGCCAAAGCAATGGATGAAGACGAAACACTGCAAACTGCCATCGCCAGTATCAATGCCGTTCCTTGGCCCACCGAAAACGTCTCCTCTCAAAGCATGCCAGTTGTGAAAGTCACTGGTGCTGATGGGTACATCAACCTAAATACCTTCGTAGATCAAATGATGAGTCAACGCATGCAAGAGCATCAACGGTGGCTTGAAGGACAAAATGATTCTTTGATCGAAGGATTGGAGATGGGTGATAAAGAGGCCTTCAAAAAGGCTGAAGCAAACCGCCTCCTCTATCTCGAGCGTTTATCAGCAGACGGCGCAACCCTGTTTACGGCGCTTCAAAAATATGCCGCAAAGAGAGGTAAAAAGAATCCAGTAGTCAGTTCCGTAGGCTTCTGTGGAAATGTTGAGGAGTTGGGCGGATGTCAAGGGACAGATGTTACGGCTGAAGTCATCTCAATACTGAAATCCGATCGATATTGGGCAAAGGTTCAATCCAAATCTGGGTTGTAATCCGCTCTGTTTGTTCATTCTGATGTCGACGTCTAATTCTTAGTGTGGCAGATATATCTAGTCTGAACTCGAATCAACCGAGTTATCCGTACTGAGATTGGCTTCCAATGGAGAGCGCTGTTCCCATATATCTTTGACAGCTCCCACAAGAAATATAGACCCTGCCACAACGACCAGTTCCTCTCCCCACCGACAGTGTTGAATGGCATCCTCCACATCACCCATATCAAATATCGGTGTATTCACTTTGACTTCACGAACGATATCACTAGATGATTTCGCTCGAGGATGAGAGCAATGCGTCGCAAATATTCTATCGACAACACTGCTCAATATCACACTGATCGACCGCAGATCTTTGTCCTCTGAACAGCCTAGCAAGAGAGTCACTGGCAGTTTCCGTGTCATTCTGACTTCTTGTAGATAATCGGCAAGTTTTTCTGCCCCCGCTGGATTGTGCGCAGCATCAAGTAGTATTGTATCCGTCAACCACTCTAGACGCCCAGAATGTTCTACGTGTGCTAAACCACGAAGAGTTGAGGACACTGTCACCGGTCTCAAGTGTTGCTGAGAATGAACAATCTCTAGAGCCAGTGCTGCATTGTGACATTGATGGTTGCCCTCCAATCCTAGCTTCACTCCTTCCAAACGAAATGTTCCTGATTGGAACGACAAACCATCTGAGGACATTGAAAAGTTAAAATGCTGTCCCAGTTGGTGAACGGTAGCCCCTTTCGTACCTGCTATATACCGTAAAACACGCTCCACAGAATCATTCATCATTCCAAATATGACATCTTGACCTGCTTTAATGATTCCAGCCTTTTCAGTTGCAATCGACGGTAAGTCCTCTCCAAGCACATTTGTGTGATCAAAATCGATGCTAACAATACAAGACACTGTGGAATCGACCACATTTGTTGCATCCAGTCGACCGCCCAAGCCAACCTCCAGAATGATAACATCCGTCTGCAGCCGAACAAAATATTGAATCGCCACTGCAGTCATCATTTCAAAGTACGTAAGAGGTATGTCTGAGTCGAAGCCTTCAGCACTTGCCCATTCACCTGCGGCCGATTGAGTTCGCTCTAATAGTTTACAGAGCGAATCTGTATCGATATCGACTCCAGAGACTCGAATCCGCTCATTTACGTGTTGTAAATGTGGTGATGTATACAATCCAACCGTGTAGCCTGCCTCTAAGTATATGGCCTCAAGCATTCGACACACAGACCCTTTGCCATTTGTACCGCCAACGTGAACCACAAAGGGACACTGATCGGAAGGGATCCCGATGTGTTCCAAAAATGCACGAAGATTGCTCAGCCCCATTCGCACACCATGAGTGGCTAAATCTGACAGTATGGGATGTGTAATCATGAAAGGCTCCGAACTCAAAACTATAAAATCGTATGGCGTAGTTTGAAAGCGTAAATTAACACTACTATACCCACAACGGAAAAACGATGTCACAATTTCACAGAACAATTGCAGCCGTATCCCCATCTGGGATCCATAATCCGGTCATGCTGCAGAACAGTATTGAACTTGTAGAAAGTTGGGGACATACTGTCATCCGCTCGCCAAACCACAAAAAACGGCACCTATACACTGCTGGAACAGTCGAAGAACGACTGGCTGACTTACAATGGGCGATGACGGCTCCGGAGATTGATACCATTTGGTTTATCCGTGGTGGATATGGGACCGCACAGCTACTGCCACACCTTCCGCCCATATGCAACAAGAATATCATTGGATTTTCCGATGCCACAGCATTGCTATCCTACGGATGGTACGAGGATGAACCGCGTAAACGGAGATGGACCAATTTATTTCACGGTCCCGTTCTCAGTTCGTTGGCCACGCTACCCGATGAACAGTCTCAAATTCACGTGCGAAACTGGTTGAAAAATGGAACGTTACCCACTGTTTCCGGCAAGCATTTCCTCGGGCCTTCAGACCCAATAACTGGTCCGATTGTTGGAGGTAACCTCTGTGTATTGGCCTCATTGTGCGGCGGATTTTTCAAGCATGATTTTAACGACTGTATCGTAGCCCTAGAAGACATTGCTGAACCTCTGTATAAAATTGACCGCATGTTGTATCAACTCGAAGGAGTACTTAAACAAGCAAAAGGAATCTTGCTGGGGTCATTTCACAACTGTCATCCACCAAAAGGGGTTGATTACACGTTGCAGGATGTTTTTAGGGAGCGTTTGGGACAGCTAAATATACCCGTTTACATCGATTCTCCATTTGGACACAATGAAGTCAACTGGATTTGGAAATATGGGCAACACATACAACTTGGAGAATAATGCATGTCTCAATATAATTGGAATGCCGTTGAGGACTTACTGACACAGCTCGTTGATGATACAACTGTTCCTGGTTGCTGTCTATCTGTACGTCTAAAAGGGACCGAAATATACAGCAAAGCATTTGGACTTGCAGAGATTCGCCCCAATCCTCGTCAAGCAACGGTCGAAACCATTTGGGATTTGGCAAGCATTACAAAATCCGGGTTTGCAAGTTCGGTTCCTG
>CALDQI010000878.1:0-1575 GCA_937911635.1 uncultured Pseudomonadota bacterium
AGTACGGTCGACGTAGAATCTGGCAAACTGTCCGTGAAAATGGATCGCCCTGCAGAAACCTACACCATCACCCTATTGGACTCAACGAATTCTGAAGTCGGTCAAGGCTTCGAGAGAGTTGACCCAGCATTCAATTTGGGATTGACAGAGGTAACTTGGGAAGCGATGTCAGATGATATCGCCGTGATTCAAGTCGATGGTCTAGACGTCTATGGTTTTACAACCCAAACCAGGCTGTTTCCATGGAGCTATGATATCCCACACGAAGATGTCATCTTTGCATCCAACCAATCCACCATCCCGGCTGAAGAAGTGTATAAACTTACGGATGTCCAACAAGAAGTGATCAAGGTCGTGAAAAAGTACAGTCAATTTGCGGTCGTTAATTTGTATGTCGCTGGGTACACAGACACCGTAGGCGATGCTGGACACAACCTACAGCTTAGCAGCCAACGAGCAAAGTCCATCGGTACGTGGTTTAAGAAAAATGGCTTTGAAGGCAACATCTATTATCAAGGATTTGGTGAAAGTGTCCTTGCCGTTCCGACTGCAGATGGGGTTGATGAGGCAGCTAACCGGCGTGTGCTCTATGTTGTTGCCGCCACAGCCCCCACATCACAAGGATCTTTCCCAAACGCAAAGTGGAAGCCGCTTCCATAATCTGACTTTAATGAGTCAAAAGTGGTTGAACTGTCGGAAACAATCCATGTTCTATGGCTTCAAAGTCGGCGCCTTCTTCTAATAAACCTCGAAATACCCAAGGTCTTGCTGGCATATCTACACGCTGATTTGGAAGTTCATATCCTGAGAAGTAGAAATGTGTAGAATCAGTAGAAACAATCTGATGACTGTGTACAAATTGTTCAAAGAAGTGCAAAAAGAAAAACTGCTCTTGAGTCGGAATAAACTGATTGATTATGTGCTCACCATCCTCATCCCAAAACTGCCATTCTAGCCATCGTTGGGCTCTATTTCCAGCCGACATAAGCAGTTTTGATCCGTCTGGAGTCCAGAACATCGATAGCCACGCCAATCGATCATCCTTCTGCTGGGTGATTGTTTCCAGTTGCCCCGTAGTTGCATCAAGCAATTTCACTCCCTTCTCCGATCCACTAATCCCTATCGCCATCTGTGAATGGTTCGGTCTGGGCTGAATCGATAGAACACCATCCAGTATACACAATGTATGACTGTCCTCAGTCTTCAAACAAAAGGATTTCAAATGTGTCCGACCATCAAATTGTTCGGCGAACAAAAGCCTCTCGTTCCAAAACACCGGTGCGCAAAACCCGCCTGAGTCCTCAGAGATCACCCAATCAATATTGCTGTCTTCCAAAGAATAAAACTGGACCCGAGACGTGAGTCGTATCGGATGTACAATGTGTGCGATTAATCCCGTACCATCAGGTAGCCATTGAAAGAAAATCGGTGCACCATCATCTATCGGAATCGATCGTGAACCATTGACTGGATACACGACCAGTTCTAGACCTTCGGGGCTTTGCTCAACCACCGCGAGATGTTTACCGGTGGGACTCCAGTGCATGTATATTGGCTGGCGGTCTCGGAACTCAG
>CALDQI010000879.1:0-2554 GCA_937911635.1 uncultured Pseudomonadota bacterium
CATCACAAATTTCATTGGCACCTGTATACGCAGTGGCACTGGAGTCATTACAATCCCCAGCAATGGACACATAGTTTAGGGGTGGTGAACACGCTTCGGTCGTTACTGTATTTGAACCATACAGATCCCCATCCAAATCTTGATAATACGTCGTGGTCACCCCTTCATCAATTGTTCCATCACAGTCATTGTCGTATCCATCGCAGGATTCTGGATTCCCAGTCCATGCGTACGCACTGGTATCATCGCAATCTTGTGCGTTGGAAACATACCCGAACGGTTGATTGCAAGAGGTCATTGAACTGTTCGGATTTCCTCGAAGATCACCGTCCGAATCGGCATACCACATCAAATCTGGACTGATATTGTCATCATTGTCATCACAATCGCCATCGGTCAGTTGAGCCATTGTACAATTGGCGTTCACAGAACCGTAGCATGGTGCACTCTCACAGTAGCAATCCCCATCGTCATCAAAGAATGGCGTTCCTTCATCAATGTATGTGTCGCAATCGTTGTCTACTCCGTCCGCAACCTCAGTATTTCCAGGATACGTAGCAGATTCATAATCATCACAGTCCCCTTCTTCTTCAGACAGACCGTCACCATCGTCATCAAACACGATGGTGTTGTTGTCGATGACACCGTTGCAGTCATCATCCACACCGTTCACCACTTCTTCTCCACCGGGATAAACGTCGCCATTGACATCATCACAGTCACCCTCTTGCTCGGTGAATCCATCGCCATCATCGTCAAACGCATCGGTTTCTTCATCGATGACACCGTCACAATCGTCATCCAATTGATTGATAATCTCAACACCCTCAGGTGAAATTGTAGCCTGTGTATCATCACAATCGCCATCTTCCTCAGTGTATCCGTCAAAATCGTTGTCAACCTGCGATCCGGAAAGCACCACATACTCCAATTCTGCTGTAGCCGTAAAGTCATGCGAATCTGATACCACAAAACTCAATGTGTGATCACCAACAGTGAGTACACTCTCACATGCGGCAAAACCAATATCGTCCGGCGTTGGAACACAAAACTCTCCATCGATGCTAGAGACCAAACTCACCAACAAATCTTGGGGAGCATCCTGTACATCTCCCACCAAAACAGCAAAGGTTGTCAGAACGTCCTCTTCGCCAATCTCGCCTTCTGAAGGGTTGCGAACCTCAATTGTCGGCTCATCCAACTCATCCACAACTTCTAAGCGCATCGAAGCACTACCGCTGAGTCCTTGAGTATCTGTCGCTGTTAGGGTAACCACATGATCCCCTGGCGTTAGAGTGTCCGTCGCAAAATACACATTGCCATCTGCATCTGGAGAATCGACGTTGAGCACTCCATCCAGACTACTTTCCCAAGTAATTTGAATCGATGTCTCTGAGTCTTCCAAGTCTGTCGCCATACCACGGAACTCCACCAAATCATACTCATCGACCGAAGATTCATCGGCTGGCGTGATAATACTCAGTTGCGGTTCATCATTGTTGACATTGAGCGACGATTTATCGCTCCCACTACATGCGATTAGAAGAGTCGTTGCTATGCTTATGCTGTATTTCATAATCCATCCTGTATGCGGTTATATAGAATAACATCCCTATTTGAACTATCTAGTTTACCAATCGATAACGCAAATAGATAGTACGCTTCGATGCATCACACATAGAAACAGACTACATAATATTCAACGCAATGAAATTGGAGACGAAGATGTTGAGCATATTGACCATATTGTTTGCCTGTGGAGACAAAACAGAACCTGAGGATACCAGCGTAGAAACAACGGAAGATACAGCTGTTGTCGATGTGTGTACCGAAACCGCACTGGGCGCATTTGCGTCAGATGTAGAATGGATCACCCTACATGGCAATTCCGACACCATCTTTTCATTGGCAGGAGAGAATGCACTCACTTCTGCATACACTGGACAATATGGTACCTATGATCTCAATACGGTTGCCTTTGAAGGTGGGAATGGATTCTATTTTGAGCGACCCGGTCGAGTCGTCGGAGCTCGTGTCATTTGGGACAATTTGCCTGAGTCCGAAGCACCAGCCGAACTCTACTTCTGGCCAGATTTTGGTAGCAATGGCTACATGTGGGACGCCGAAAACCCATACACCATTGAAACTCGATGTTTGGATGCTTCGAGCAACGGTCAATGGGTGGACTATGTACTTGCAGAGCCAATCGTCGTGCCTCAGGCTCTACACGTTTTTGCTGGCTACACCAGACCGGAAAGAGAATCCGGAACCCCCTCTGACACCCCACAAATCATGATGGAAGATTATCAAACCGATGGGGAACCCTACATGTCCGGCGCTTGGTTCATCGGTGTCGACGACGAGCTCTATCACAGAGGAATGAGTTCTCCATGGTACACCTATCAAATCGAGCTGGCAGTGGAATACGATGTTGAAATCCCAGCGGAAAGCAAACCCTTTCAATTGAATGATATTGTATCTGCAAAGGAACAGACCGTGAATAATTATATTCATAAGGATAAATTTCCTGATATGTCAAAATATATATTAAAGG
>CALDQI010000880.1:0-2887 GCA_937911635.1 uncultured Pseudomonadota bacterium
TCAGGGAGGGATTGCCAATCAATTTGATGTACATCGCTCGTAGAATCGGGTGTTTCGAACGGGAGTTTGTGAGTCCATCCTTTGGGACAGGCATCCCAAGAGGTACACCCTTGCTCTAAGGCGTCCTTGTCTCCACTAAAGAAGGCTGAGACGGCTTGTATTGCGGAAAAAGATGCGACGTCTTGCCTCTTGGCCAGCGTCAATGCGTCAGAGAACTGACCATATTGGAGCAATGTTTTCGCTCGGATTACATTCCAAGTGTCATTGTCTGGTCGATCACTCAAAAAGTCGAGGTGGTTTTGTGGAACGATGGCATCCTGCTCACCCCGTAAGACTTGAGAAAAGAAGTAGTCAGAGAGAATCAGATCGGTTTCATCTTCGGATTGAGTTGCAGACGTCCACAATAGAGGAGAAAATTTTGCAACTCGATAACTCAACCGGGCTCTTCTCCATGGGGTGGCTGAATTATCAGCACTCGAGATCTGTGTTTGAAAATGGTTGCCGACTTGAAGGCTGATGTACGGGATGGTCAAGGCGACCGTGACAATACCAAGTATGGATCGAATCATGCGTTTACTGGGTTAAAGTGAGATATAGACCTTTGTAACATGTTACTACACACCTAGACAATTGGTCTTTGTGATCTACCTGTGCAGTGAAAATTCGTTTATGTGTTCGATGAAACGCTCTATCCATGAGAGACCTATGATATCTTTATTAACAGGAATAGCCTTTGCTTGAAGCGGTGGCTGAAGTACTCAGCAGGTCCAGGTTGGATCCACCCAAATTATTCCGACGTTAGACTCGAAGTTTCGAGTGTCTAGCAACCTCTCTTTGGTCAAGCGTGATGAAAGTCAAGACTTCTTTTGTGAGGCCTTGAACCCTATGTTGTGTGCACAGGCAGGTGAGGTTGGAGTTGAGATTCCAGACTTGAGAGAGGACAAACAATTATGGGGTCTCAGTTGGCAACAGTCTTTTGCGTATGCCATAAATCTCAGAAATCAATTGCAGGTCAATGTTCCATTGGTTCTACAGTCGAAAGAATATACATTTACGACTTCAGATGGTGTTGTATTTACTCCTCCTGAAGGGTATGAATCCCTGTTTCATCCGGATAGAACGGTGCTGGGATTTGGAGACGTACAGGCAAGTGCTCAGCATTATGTGTTTTTACCCAATATTGTTGTTGGTGTTGAAGGTGGATTGAGATTGCCAACAGCGTCGACAAGATTCAATGAGTATTCTCTACTTGAGTTTCATCAACCGTTGGGAACGGGAACGTTTGTTCCCATCACAAGAGTGAGTGTGTTTTCTCGAGGGGAGAAGCATGGCGTGTTGGCTTCTGTGGGTGGTCAGGTACCATTTTATGAGAATGTAGATGGCTATCGAACTGGGGCGAATGCAAATGGAGATATGGGCTATTGGCATCGCATACTGGATGATCGAGGGATTGTACTGGGTCAGTTGTCTGTCTTGCATGAAACTCGAGACCACTGGTATACCCAACCGATACCGTATTCTAATCGAACTTTCCTGCGAAGTTCTGTAATGGGTACCTATTCAATCACTGACACCTTAGAAGGGATGCTGCGGATGGAACTGCTTTTGTATCGGAAGGTTTGGAATGATGAGGTCACAAACCTGAGTGTTTCTAGGACCCCCATATTTAATATAGGGCTTACGTGGTTGTAGGGAGTTCCCTCTGAATCGCTTCCAACAATACCTCTACCGATGCGGGTTTGGGAATCCTGTCGTAGACGATATCTCCTAAGATTTCCAACAGAGCGAAGTCTGTGCAGGCTGTATGAGTCAATACTTTTGGTGGGTTGGGGTGCTTTTCCAAAAAGTCTAGGATGGCAATCCCACCTAAGTGTCTCAGATGGTCTGCATATTCTTTGGCCCTAGGACCCAGCGTTTCTTGAATGTTTTGACCAAGTGGTAGAAAGATATCCATGATGACCAAATCTGGTGTGAACTCACTTAGCCATTGAATACTCTCATGAGCATTTTCTTTGACTACAATAGAACAGTCTTCGATGACCTCGTTCAAAATCTCAATTGCAAGCTCGAGATTGTAGGGCTCATCATCAATAAACAGTAGGGTTGTCAAAGGTACTCCATATTTATTTGGTGTCTTAGCATGTCCATTCGGATATTATCAACATTATGGTACGAAAAATATTACTTCCGTGTGTTTCATGGTCAGTGTTTGCCTGTGTAGATCCCTTCACAGTAGATCGTCATGATTTGCTCAGTCCAAGGATCCTAGGGGTTCGTTTGGTGGACAATGTGTATGAAGTTCAAGTTTGGAATGGAGATGGTGTTTATCATCAAGTCCCTCCAACCGTAGAATGGTTGTCTGACAATGGTGAAGTGGTGTGTTCGGGAGTCCGGTGTGTGACAGATGGCGCCATTCCCAATCGTGTTCGTTACACTGATACACTGGGCGGTGTACACGATGCGCAGGTCAATGTTCAGCAGTCAGGATTTCAGGCAGGTTATCCATTAAATCCATTTAGAGATACAAATATACCAATACCTATGCAAAGCGTTCTGCGCAGTTAGATTTATTCGTTTTGTCTAATGATAAAAATAAAAAAGTTATTGTTACTGGTGCTACAGGATATCTTGGTATGAATATTATCAATATACTACAGAGCCTTAAAGGTTTTGACGCATATGGAATATCTCAATCAATGTCCAAAAAAAACTTACAGATAAGTAAAGAAAATTTATGTGATACAAGTTCAATTGATTTTTTTAAAGATTTTGAAGTAATAATTAATTGTGCTTATGACAATAAATCAAAAATTAATAATTTAAAAATTACAGATAATTTAATTAAAGCTTCAAAACAAAAAAATATAAAGCTTTTTATTCATATTAG
>CALDQI010000881.1:0-11862 GCA_937911635.1 uncultured Pseudomonadota bacterium
GCCATCGCCGTCCGTATCCACTAGACGAGGATCACTCTCCCCTGGGTCTACGATGCCATTGCAGTTGGCATCTTCATCCCCATCCAGAATTCCATCGCCATCCGTATCGACGTTGTATGGATCGGTTTCACCAAAATCGACGATGCCATTTTTGTTGCCGTCTTCGATACCGTCTCCGATGCAGTCATTGTCGGCATCGGCAAAGTATGGGTTGCTATCCAGATCGTCTCGGATTCCATCCCCATCCGTGTCTACACTAATGGGAGAAGTCTCTGTCGGATCAACAACACCATTGGCATTGGCATCCTCGTCTCCGTCCAGCAACGTGTCCCCATCCGTATCTGGGTTGGACCCATCGGTTTCACCAGCATCCATCACACCATCACAATCGGCATCCTCAATCGAGTCGGGTAATCCATCGTTGTCCGAATCTAAGCTGATGGGATCGGTTTCACCTGGATCCACCACGCCATTGTGATTCGTATCTTCGACACCATCATTGATGCAATCGCCATCTGAATCGAGTAGCACCGGTGATGTTTCTCCCACATCGACCTGCCCGTTTTGATTCGCATCTTCGACACCATCAGCAATCCCGTCACCATCACTCTCAATGTGAAATGGAGCTGTCTCGCCTATATCCCACATCCCGTCACAATCTGCATCTTCCAAACCATCGGTGATGCCATCTCCATCTGAATCCGTATCCAGTGGATCTGTTTCAACCCCATTCACCAGACCATTTTGATTCGTGTCTTCCACACCATCTGGAATACAATCCCCGTCTGTATCCATGTCCAAAGGATCCGTTTCACCGATATCCATGACACCATTGTTGTTGTTGTCTTCTGTTCCATCTACCAGTCCATCTCCGTCCGTATCTGGATTGGTAGGATCCATTTCATTGCTGTCGACAATCCCATCTTGGTTTAGGTCTTCGACACCATCTTGAATACCATCGTTATCTGTATCGGTGTCTCGTGGATCTGTCTCTCCTGCTTCCCAAACTCCATTTTGGTTGGTGTCTTCTAAACCATCCAATATGCCATCCCCATCCGTATCTGGATTGGCAGGATCCGTTTCATTTGCCTCAATAAATCCGTCTCCATCAGCATCTTCTAAACCGTCTAAGATACCATCTCCATCAGAGTCTGTACTGGTGGGATCTGACTCTCCAGGATCCACTATTCCATTCTGATTGGCATCTTCAATACCGTCGTTGATGCCATCACCATCGGCATCGATACTGAGAGGATTGAAATCCAATCCATCGATCACGCCATCATTATCGGTATCTGAATCAGATGGGTCCGTCTCCCCAGCATCCACCACACCGTCACAGTTCAAGTCTTCATCGCCATCTAGCATTCCATCGTTGTCCGAGTCCAACATAACGGGCGAACTTTCTCCAAGAGCAATACTGAAAATACCGTCTAGATTCGAGTCTTCTGCCCCATCGGGAATACAATCCCCATCTGTATCCACGACTGTAGGATCAGACTCATCTGAGTCAACAATCCCATTCCGATTGGCATCTTCCAAACCATCAATGATTCCGTCACCATCTGTATCTGGATTTCGGGGGTCCATCTCTCCCGTACCCACTTGTCCATCTTGATTGGTGTCTTCCACACCATCATTGACACCATCTCCATCTGTATCTGTGTCTCTCGGGTCTGTTTCTCCAACATCGTAGGTCCCATCTTGGTTGGCATCTTCTAAGCCATCGTCGATTCCATCACCATCTGTATCGGCAAGACCAGGATGCGTCTCCCCAATATCAAGGGCGCCGTCTCCATCTTCATCTTCTGTACCGTCTAAGATACCATCTCCATCAGAATCCGTAGAAATGGGACTGGACTCTCCGGAGTCAATTTGCCCATTGCGATTCCGATCCTCAATACCATCGACAATACCATCTCCATCTGTATCTGAATTGCTTGGATCACTCTCTCCAACATCCACTACACCATTGCCATTTGGATCTTCGACACCGTCCTGAATACCATCATAGTCCGAATCTAGAGCGCGGGGATCAGTCTCTCCGGGATCGACCTGACCATTGCCATTGGCATCCTCTATACCATCATCAATACCGTCCCCATCTGTATCCGCGTAGGCTGGATCCGTTTCACCAGGGTCTAGATATCCATCTCCATCCGTATCTTCCAAACCATCATCTATGCCGTCTCCATCGGTATCTGTCATGATTGGACTGGATTCACCCGCGTCGAGGGTTCCATTCTTGTTTGCATCTTCGACGCCATCCGAAAGACCATCACCATCTGTGTCCACATCTATCGGATTGGTTTCATTGGGATCGACAACACCATCTCCATTTAAGTCTTCATTGCCATCAGAGAGACCATCTCCATCTGTATCTCCGGCGAGGGGGTTCATCTCTCCAGCGTCATACACTCCATCTTGATTGGCATCCTCTACACCATCTAAAACACCATCGCCATCTGTATCGTCGAGATAGTAACACAGTTCACCAGCATCACATATACCGTTCAAATTGGCATCCTCGATGACATCTAGGATCCCATCCGAATCAGAGTCTGTACTGGTGGGATCACCTTCATTCGGATCTCGAACACCGTTTCGATTGGCATCTTCCCACCCATCCATGATCCCATCACCATCGGTGTCCTCATTGTTGGGATCTGACTCATTCACATCTACAACGCCGTCTTGGTTGAGATCTTCGACACCATCCTGAATGCCATCATCATCGGTGTCTGTATCCGTCGGATCTGTTTCATCCGCATCCAGTATCCCGTCTTGATTGGTGTCTTCTATCGAATCCAACAACCCATCACCGTCTGTATCTTGATAGCAATCGCTGCTGCCCATCGTGGTCTCTACGGTAACAGATAGACCATCACCGTCTTCATCTGTCGGATCTGTACCATTACCGTCGCAATCATTGTCGACATAATCCAAACAAATTTCAGGTGCACCTGGATAAGTGGTCGATTCTGTATCGTCGCAATCACCATCATCTGTCGTATACCCATCATCGTCGTAATCAAAACACGTCAAACTATCTAAGACTGCAGGAGTCAAAGACAACGTTCCAGAAGCAAATGTTGCCGTATCTTGAGCCGTTAAATTGAATCCATTTCCTGTCACATCAATGGTGTCACCATCAAAAGCAGTTCGCACAAGCAGATTGGGTTCTGCACCATCTAGCTGAGAATCTTTGGTACACGCTACAGAATCTTCGTCTCTCCAAACTGACCAAACGCGAAGCTCGGCAATTTCACCAACCCACTCGTTGATGACAGTATCAGAAGCCGTCGAAGCATCACTTTCGGCTCCTACCCACCAAGGATTGACCGTTTCATTCCACGTTGGCGTAATGGGTATTGGATAATTTCCAACCTCAGCACCATCTTCCAAGATGCGTAAGCGATTGGTATCTGCATTGTAGGTGACTGCTACGTGTACCCACACGTTTGAAATGAGAGATGCCGGACCCAATGCGCCATCCTGCTGACCGTTGATCACATTTTCACACCCCGTTGCCGAGTTCGTCAGAGTGTCTTCCACCACCACACACCAGAGCGCATTCCCCGCACTGTAGTAGTAGCTCATATTGAAGAGTGAGAACCCAAGCGTTGGATGCTGAACTGAAAGAATGGTCTGAGAGGCTGTGGGGTCTGTCGTCATTACCCATGCTTCGATTGTATATGAATCTCCAGGATTGGGTGCAGGAACACTATCGACCAACCAATAATCGTTGTCGCCATCTAAAAAGCCCACGGTTTGTGCAGCACCTATGGAAATTAGCCACCAAAGCATTTCACCTTCTTATATCCTTTTCTCAATGTAGCCGATTTACAGTTCTTCTGCCCAATTTTGTACGATCAAACTGTCTTCACACGTGTTAAAACACATAAAATGACATTTCATTTGCCAGCTTGACCATCGCAAGCGGTATCATGCCCTATCTGGAGACCCTTATGAGTATACTCGTCATCGTTGCCTGCCTACTTAGCGCCCTTGTTTTGTTTACCTTGGTCAAAAAACTCATCAAATGGATGCTGATATTTGCCACCATGCTCGTTCTGACTCTGGTTGGTGGATATCTCTTTCTGTCTGGTGATGGAAGTATGACTGAAGAGTACCTCCCAGAAGAAGTTCAGCAAGAAGTCAACACTCTGCGCAACAATACCAATCAAGCGATTCAGGACAAGACCAACGAGACCAAAGAAAAGGCAATGAACAAAGCCAATCAGGTCACAGAAGACGCCACCAATAAAATGAAGGAAGGCATCCAAAAGGCAGTCGATGAAAGCAAGAAGAGTATCGAGAAAAGTGTCCAAGAGGCTCTTAATGGTACAGAACAAGCGCCAGAAACTCCGACTGAAAACTCTGATTCAGAAGCCGCCTCAGCTGAAGAGTAATACTGTCAGGGAAGCTACCAGCGACTCACAGAGTCCAGTAACTCTTTCATCGTACGTCCATTCTTGGGCAGCTCTTCAGCCGGCATATCCAAATGATTGGCGGGGATCTCTTCCTGATATTGCTCAAACACTGATTTCGTCAACGCAACAGAATATTGAGGGATTCGTCTATCCTGACGAAATTCTGCTATCGGAATATCTATTTGGAGTATCCCCTCTTCCGTATGCGAGAGCTGCCCCATAATCTTTCCGTTCGGATCAACGACTATTGAGTTTCCACCATACGGAGCCTTACCCGGTATATTGGACATCGCTGAGTACACATTGTTGTACATTGCGGTCGCCACCACGTCTTCCTCGAAAAAATAGGTCGCCGTTCGGAGCATAATTTCGGCACCCTGCATCGCGTAGGCTGCAAAAATCAACGGATCCAGTTGAACCGTCGAAAAGGCCAGATTGCCGAACTCCGTTTTCAAGACCGGCAACTCTGCTGCAAGACCATACTCTTCACGAAAGGCATCTTGCACGCCTTCAACGGTCGTTGTCGTGATTTCAAACTCTTTGTAAAAGCGCTTGATGTTTCGTGGCTTCCAAATGGTATCCACCACTTCACCTTGCCGATTGATCACCGTCGTGAGACTCAAAATGTGCTTGGGCCAGTCTGGATGATGTGCATAAGCACCAAACACAACATACGCATCACAGGATTTTGCCAGTTCAGAGAGTCGGTCGGTTTCACGTCCAGGTACAGCAATCGTCTTGGTTAGTTTTTCATCACGCTCGCCGGAAATGTAGCCCGTGAGTGGAAACTCATGGTACAAAATGATGTCCGGTTTACTCTCTCCTTCACACGCTGATGTTCCCATTTCCATCATGTGTTCCAGGTTCTGCCAGATGATATTTGCCGGTACATCTCCTTCTTTGATACGAGCCGCATCACTCTGCACAACCGCCAGTCGAACCACATCCTTTTCCAGTGGGATGGTTTCATACTGACCATTTGCAGGAACCAAGACTGGTAAATCTACGGCTGATTGTTCTACAACTGTCGCAACTTCTACTATTGGCGTTACTCTATTGACTGGTGTTTTGAGACAGCCCATCATCCACATTGCCCACATAGGATATCCTCATTTGAAAAGTTGATTTTAAAGACTCTGTAACACCATTGTCTATCAACCTACACTCTTTGGGCATGCCCAAGGTTAAGACTCGATACAATAACAAAATATAATTAATTTGTTGGCTAAAACTTCATAGACCGACGATGGTCACTGAAACTGACGTGTCTAATACAAACGTATGCTACGAACCCGTCTGTCGAAGATACGCTTGTTGACGCCACTTCGACTCATGTTTACTGACACGCTCTCGGATGGGATATCGAGTTCCCCAAAAGACGACTGAACCCTTGTATTTCTCACGAGTATCACGCGTGTTTGGAAGAGCCGGATTGACCGTTCCAAATCTAGAATTCTGAAAACCATGAATCCGCTTCAACGATGGATGATTCATCAAAACTGGATGGATTGCTTTTAACTTGTCCATGCCATTGATATTGAGAACTGTGAGGTTGGGACAGTTCATCAACCACGATGGCAACACCGTCAATCCTGTTCTAGCAAAACTGACTTTCTCGAGTTGTGTAAGTTGTGACATGCTCTCGGGTAACGTCTTCAGTCCCCAATGATTTTCAATATATAAGTTCTTCAGTTTGGTGAGCGTACCAATATTTTCGGGAAGTTCTGTCAATACAACCGGAGAAGCACGCCAACTATTAAAGTAATTGTCGGATGATTTAATCTTCAATGTTTCAAGATATGGATACTTTTGAATCACATATTCCAAATCAGCAAGATTAATATCTTCAAAGAATGCATGCTTTACATCTGTCTTTTTTAACAATCCCACTGTGATGAACTGCTGCAATCGTTCTTCGTCGAGTGAGATTCCTCGGTTGGCACCAGATATATTTAAATACATCTGTGTATCGCAGATTGTGACAAATGATTGCACTTTCGTACGTACAGCCCTGGTCAAACCAGGATTTGCAAGAGCCGATATCAGTTCAAGAGCCTGTGTTTGATACTCTGAAGAGCCACGCAATAGCGATACGATTTTCTCCACTTGTGCCGGGTCTACATTGGACATTCAAAACTCCTTTACTGTGATAGATCGGTGTCAAAGACTCTAGACTTTCGAAAGTGTACACGACCGTTGCTTGGTCGAAACGTCCCTACAGAAGGCCAAATGACCTTTTCACCTTGACTCAAACGAAAGATGAAAGCATCACAGAATATTTGAAACGCAGTGTTCGCCAAAGACTTGTTTTGCCAATGCGTTGATTGGGCATTGGCCATTCGTATAACAAACTTACGCCGGGTGGAGAGTTTCTTGTGGTTGGTATGATACCACAGTGAAATTGACTGTGATGGACTCTTTTCCCCACCAAAAGCCCTACCATGCCCTACTCTTTTCTCTGTAGCAGAGAGACCTTTCAATCGATTCTTTAAATGCCTCGAGGCTTTAAAGGAAACCCTTGTGTCTTTGAGAGTAAATGTTCCGATGTAAGGTATCGTCGAGGTTCCATTTTGTCTTAAATCTGCCTTTATCAAACTCTTTATCGTTGCATAATACCTACCAATCCATCTACGAACCCTACATGGAATCCAAGCTAGAGACTCACGCTGAAGATATATGTTGCTTTCGAGTGTCATCTCTGTCGATGGTGTTTCCCACACAGACCAATATCCATCATCTATAGCATTCGCTGTGGTATCGTGAATGAACTTCGGACAGTCTCCGGCCAGTAACTTCTTTACATGCGTGTGAATCAACTCGTCGCTTTGCCAACGGTGTGGTACTATTTGACTACTCCATTGGATTTCGTGAGAGCCCGTTGGATCAGAAGCAATAGCGAGTGCAATCTGTTCCACGGAAAAGATGGCTGCCATCGTTTCAGAAATATAGAGCGGATCTCCACCTTCAACAATATGACTCGACATTGTAGCTTCGTTCGAAAGTAACGATGTAATACTGGGTAAGCCCTTAGCCGCAACCCATGCATTATCCACAAAGACTTCTACTTCGTAGTCCAAGGTACATTGAAGTGCGATTGCGTAAATATTCGTTGTCCCTTCTTCAAAGCCATTTCGAAACTGAAACTGTGTCATTTTTTCCTCTTTAAATGGGGACAGGGGTCCATTCTCTTTGTCATCAAACGGACCCCTTATACTCTTTGCAGTCCAATCGCTCCGTCTGAACCGCTTTCTTGATGGAGTCGATTTGCAATTTTGAAAATCGAGTTCAGATAGATGCGTGTTCTTAGGAAGCATTGGTTCTTATCAATACGCTACGACGAGTCGGATCAACTCATCCGTTCAAAGAACTGTTAAGCCAAAGAGCAAACTTATGGTATCACACAAACTTTAAATTGAAAGGAGTCTTTCAAAATTCAAACGAATACTAGAAGATACAAAATCTTGTCTGTTACATTTAGTCCAACAATAGGTTGCACCACAACCCTATATTAGGTATCCTTTACCACAACTTCAATTTCAAATTCACTCGACTCGGTCCAATTAATCGAATTCCAATCATCTAGATTTGTCGAGTCGTACACCCGAAAGTGACTCACAAGCGTCCACAGATCTTCAAGGATTCCTTTCGTATCCTCTGTCCAACCATTGGAATCCTTCACAGCAATACCGACTTTACCCTCTTGCTCTACAAAACCACCCACTGTCTCAAAGTCTTTGAGTTGATCTAAGATGTATTCGAGCATGCATCGTTTTTGCCAAGCATCTCGTTCAATCTCGGGACCGGATAAATAGACTACACAATCCCAACCTGTTTCTGGAACGGAATTGACAAAACCATAGTCACCGGTAATCCAAGCCTTCGTTCGCTCATTGGTAAAGTCCAAGTTTTCGCACAGTGTGGTCGTAAATTCACCACTCCACTCTTCATGCACAGCCTTTGCAGACACGATTGGATATTTGTAGTCGTTGTTGCTCCAAACCACATTGCCTATATCTGCAAGCACCGCAATGATGTCGCGTGGTGTCTTGCCGTGCAGCATCCAAATACCATCCGTCCATCGACCTCCTGCCCCAGCCAATTGACCGGCTAATCCAAAGGGATTGTACACCAATTTTGGGATTTCAGCCGCCAGTGGATGATCGCTGAAAATAACGGGGGCTGTTGCATATGCGGAACCCATAACTCCTCCTGATTTGCATTGACTACTATGATTTTACAACTTTGGTTTTGGATACATCATAAATCTCGCCCCCTCTAAAACTGGCGATTCTCTTGTTGAAGACACGGGGTTTTCTGCCAATGTAATACTGTAATGGAACCGCATTGTGTAGACCATACCCCCATATATCCAAGTTGTTTTTCTGGTACCCCTGGCGACTCCAATAGTATTGAATCGGCAACTTGTGCTTTCTGATGTGCCTTAACACCTCAGAACTCGGCAGTTCCCAAATTAGCATCGTGGTATGACCATGATCTTGTCCATCGGTAATGTGTACATCCAGTAAATGTGCATGGGGCCAACCTTTTGGATGATCGTTCTCTATTGGTTCCTTCAATATCAATGGCAACATTCCTGTACATTCAATGTTTGTGTACCCTCGCTGGTATACCCTACCCCAACTCATTCGTGTAGATTCTGCAGCGTCGGAAAACACAAAGTCTTGGGGATAAATGGGATGTGGAGACGTTGGCTTATACTCCATTGGGGAAAACATGAACACATCTGGCTTTGGGATTCGTTGCCTATATCCTGACGGATTGTCATCACAAAAGTGAACCAAGGCGCGCGTTGAACCATACTGTCTATTCCAATTTCCATCCCAAAATATTCCCACCTCAGTCGATAGCTGCTCTATTCTCGTCGTATCTCCGCAAGGCAAAAAGCAATCTCGGCGTATGGTAAACATGTCTTGTAATGTCGGCATCGTTTCCTCCTCATCCCATGTGGTGACGCATCGATCGGTTGTAATACACATCCTCATCCGGTGGACGATACCCTTTCAATCGATCGACTATCTCTTGCTCCATAATTTTTGGCCAAGCGATGAGTCCCGCAACAGAATCCGCATAGGTATTTCCTCTTGGGGTGAGTCTACCACTGTCTTCATAGAAACCACCGGCATCCAATGTTGGAAATATCCTTGGGAAAGCTGTTCTGACATCGTGTCCGTAATACTGTTGAAACAGCCGAAAATCAATCCGACTTCGACCAATGTGCCGTGTGAGGTACAAAATCTGCATGTCTCTCGCATCATAGGTAAATAGACTCTTTACAGGCAACCCATTGCTACACGTCTCCATGGCTTGGAGATACTCGCCCGAATCACTTGGGGTGAGCAGTTTGTACCCACTGCACATGTCGACGCTGGAAAATCGATTGATTCCCGCTGGTCCAAATCCAATAAAGTCGTGGTTTACCAAATTCATTTCGTGGGCTTCATAAATGAAGTTGCGATTTTGTTCGAACAATTCTCGTCGCTCGAAATTGGTTATGGTGGTCTGTACCAAGCCATTCTCCTTCATCCAACGACACACTCTCTCCCATCTTTGAGCGGCTTCAGGATTGCTTGGCAAACCAGCAAGGAGATCTGGTTGTTTAGACCATTCTGTTTTCAACCCATCAAACAAAACCAGATGATACACACAAATCTGATCAAAGCCAATATCCTTAGCCGTATTCAAATCCGTTTCAATCTCCTCCCACGTTTGATTTGGCAAATCTATGAGCATATCACATGACGTGGTCAAACCACGATTGTGTGCCTCTACTATCACCCTCTCTATATCGTCTTTGGATCCGTATCCCTGACGACCCATCTGCTTCAGTCGAACAGGATCAAATGTCTGGACCCCCATACTGATTCGTCCTCGATTGACTGTATCAGCTAAAATATCCAATAACTTGGGTCCCTTTCCCCTTATAAAATATATCGGCGCACCCTCGAGCGTCACCTCTGCATCTTGGCACTGTAACGATCTGTAGAGTTCCAGCAAAATATTCGAGAAATCTTCAACTGGGGTCAGATTTGCTGTTGCACCCCCAAAATATATTGAATCTACCGATGACTCTTTGAGATGTGGAAAGGATTCAATACGCTGCTGTATTTCTTTGAGGACCATCTGAGATACAGATACTGCAGACTTCTTCGTGTATTGCTCGTGGGGAAAGGTACAAAATCCGCACCCTTTCACCCTCGGATTGCAATAGGGATGCGGCAACACACCAATTAGCAGTCGTTTGTCTGTCGAACGCTGATGAAAAACATTTTCAACCTCCACCTGATCCGGATTGTTTTCCTTGGCGTACATCAAAGGAGCCATTGGATACGCCTGTAGCAATCGGTGTCGCTGCGGATTATCCATTCGTCTTTTTAATTCTACATCTACCAGTGTATCGAGCCAATCAAACACCAAGTCTACTGCAAAGGTCGGATTCCCCTTCTCTCTCAACCCCTTCTTAGATATCGTTTCCACTGCACCAAAACACACAGCCCTTCCTTTTCCCCTTCTCACAATGACCAATGGATGTCCCGATTGAGGGCTTGGGTGGTGACGGTGATTGTGATGATCTCTACGAAGTTCCACAATCTGCTTGGTATGCCCTGAAAAGGACAATCTAGATTCTATTCCACTCTCGACATCCTTATCGGAAGTCACCCGAATATGACAGCCATCCACATACGTCATCCGAGGTTCATGGGGAGTTCGGTGACTCACATCGACCTTACACTTGCTATCAAAACCATACTGATTGTGGCTCTCTACATAGACGTTCTGTCCCATTGCAGTATCGGTAAACTCAACTTCGGGTACAATCTCACTTAGATTTGTCTTGTTGTATGAAAAGCACCGAACAGCTCTGTCTCCTCCCATGCTGGATAGCAATAAAAGACGACCACCATCTTCCGTCCACTCTTTGATGGCTTCTACTTCTGAAGATTCAAAAGGTCTTCTTGGTGCACCAATGATGAGGGCATCCAACTTTGACAACCCTTCTTTGGTGTATTGAACATCAACCTGCTCGATTGGTAACCGCTTGAACAGCTGAAAGAAATCTTCGAAATCAGGGCTGTCGAGTGTACAAAGTTCTCGGTGCGAGGTTCCAATCCCTACTTTAATGAGTGCTTGTGCCATCTTATACTCCAAAGTCTACTGCGCTCTTCGAGAAACGACTTTGTCTTTGAACTTCGGACATCTTTATCGAGGGACTTCTGATGTACACAAAACGGACACCTACCTTCTCCGAACCAACAACAGCAATCTAAAAAATAAACGAGCACCCATGTTCACAGAACATGAAGGCACTCGTCACAGTTTCCGTACTTGACCTGTATAGACTGGTCCATTGACGTAGAGTTGTTCTTTCGGGTGTTGCGCCATGATATATCATGATCTACTTCTTCTTTTC
>CALDQI010000882.1:0-1969 GCA_937911635.1 uncultured Pseudomonadota bacterium
CCCTTCAAATAAGCAATCTCTTCAAGAGAGGGGGTGGCCTCGTAAAAAGAGGTGGCATCAAACGATACGCTTTGTAGGGGGACTTTGTGTCTCTGTCCGTCGCTTGGGATGGTAAATGTTCCAGGTGCTTCCCATAACAAGTTCAAGCCCTGAGTTTCAGAGATATTAAACGTATTGTTGTAGTACCGAACTGGTGCATAGAAATTGGATGCTTCCAACGCCAAAGGAATATTCGCCATTTGTGTGCCCGATTCTGAAGGCGGTAGACTCCGACCACTTCTTTTTTTACCGTAATTTTGAGGCGCACTTCGGGCCACCATGGCACCTTCTCCAACTACACTGTCCATTGAGAAGTCTACCTCGGTAGCCGATGAGTAGGCTACATTGGGTTCTGAAAAATCTGAAAAGTTTGAACTGAGGGCACCTCCGTCCGTTTGACCTCTAGTTCCCAACATTTGAACTAGAGCACTATTCGAAATGGTAGCCTCGGCTGCTCTGATTTCTGCCTTCTCCTTAAGCATGTTGGTCACGATGACATCATTGGTGGCGACGGTGGCCATTCTCTGCTGTAGGAAAGAGGATAGGTGTTGTAGTTCGTTTCGTTTGGTCTCGTATAAATCTCGTTGAGACATTTTATCGAAGTCGGCCTTGGATAGTCGGGCCGTCAATGGGGGGTATAATGGGATATCTGGTCGTGAATTGGCCCGTCGAGCTGCTGGAATGTACTCATTCTGTTCTCCGAGTGTCCAAGTCAGCAAATTAGGAAGTGCTTGGTACACCGAGCGATTTGAAGTTGCCAGCTCTAGTTTCACATTCGACCAGTTCTCACCGGTGTTTTGTAGGACAAGAGCCGCAGATTCTATACGAGTTTGGTCGGTTTCAGAGTTGTAATGCACATCATATGTTGGGACCCATCCAGCCCCGTTGACCGTGTAACTTAAATTCAGATCGACCATAGCTGCACGACTGAGTTCCACAACGATGACAACTTCGTGTGAGGTTTTGGATGTGTTGTGATTCAGTAAGGGACGCGATTCTGCCTGTAACTTCTTCAGTTCCATTCGCTTGTCTCCTAGTGATATGTCCACCCGTTGCAGTTCCTTGTTCACCTCGTCGATCTTGTCGCCTACGAACCTCCAGTTTTGTTTCCACAGCTGAAGGTTGTACTGGACGATGTTGTCATCATAATCCTTTTTATTCTGTGATGCAGGGACCGCATTTTGTAAGATTGTGCGCTCATTTTCTAAAGTTTTTCGACGAATGATCAATCGTTGTATTTCTTGATCGAGTGATTTCATCTTGGTAATCAGGTCATTGACCTCATCGATTGAATATTCGGCAGTATCCACCAACCGAGTATCCATTTTCAATAGGTTGGCATTTTGTACATCTATGCGAATACTGGATTGGTCAATGGTGCTTGGGAGATTTGGTAATCTGAGTGTGTGGATTCCACTGGTAAGTTTCTTAGTCGTCGTTCGATGAACAACGGCTCTGTCTCCATACACCACAACGTTATTGATATCAGCTGACACCATTGTAGACTCTGCAATGCTATCCGGACTTAATGTGACATCGGGGACATCGGCATATACTGAAGTGCTTAGTAATAGAGTAAGCAATATCGATTTCATTTTTGAGACTCCTGGTGAGTGTTTGAACAATAACTTAATGAACTTGGACACGTAAACTTACACAAAAGTTCCAAAAATAATTTTTGATTGTACTTCTACGTTGACATTTCCAAGACGGTGGACAAATAAAATCTGCAATCACTGGAGGGACCGTGTTTTTTGATCCGCTGTACTTATTGGTAATGGGAATTGGTCTTGTGCTGTCCTTTGGGGCTCAAGCTTGGGTGAAATCTGCCACCTCCAAATGGGATAGGGTACCATTGCAAGGAGGCATGACCGGTAAAGACATTGCCGCGGCCATTCTTCGTGCTCGTGGTGTGCGGGGTGTTCGAATT
>CALDQI010000883.1:0-8472 GCA_937911635.1 uncultured Pseudomonadota bacterium
CCGCCAGTCTTTTAGAAAAGGACGGTCTCAGTCTCATCGCAGGTATTATTCTGACGCCGGTAGCACTTCTCATTGCTGGCGGAGCGATCTATTTTGCACTGACCTTTGGCGTTGACGCCGTCACAGAAACATTTAAACCGATGATCAAAGGATTCTTAGGGATGTCCTAAGTCCAAAACCCTAAGATTTATTGGATAGATTGAAGGTCCACTTCTCTGCTCGAAGAAGCGTAGTTTGATCTGTACAGTCCATCTGTAGTGGAGTTAAGACCACAGCCCCCTGTTCACACCAATAGGCATCGGTGTCAGACTTGGGCATTGGAAGTGGTGGTCCACCAATCCAAAAGTACGTCCGTCCACGAGGGTCCTTCTTTTCGTGCACACCAGATTTGTATTCTCTATGTCCCAATGGTTTAACAACAATTTTAGGTGTCTCTTCTTTCAACATCGCCGATGCTGGAAAATTAATATTCCACAATTCAGGTCCCTGACTACGTTCAAATAATGAGGTGATGATTTGCTGAGATAATCTGGCGGCCCGCTCATAAACAGACATGCGTTCCGCTTCGCTAGAATACTGAACATCTTCCAAAACAGAAATTGCCACGGAGAACTTCCCTTTAAAAAAACCCTCTCTAGCCGCAGCTACTGTGCCAGAGTAATAAATATCGGTCCCAAGATTGGCACCCATGTTGATTCCAGAAACCACAACATCGACATCGGGACAAATATAATTCAGACCAAAATACGTACAATCTGCTGGTGTTCCAGTGAGATGATAGGAATTGTTGTCAAACAATTTTAGGTATAAAGGGTCATGTAATGTAAAAGAATGCCCCTTCGCGGATTGTTCACGAGATGGTGCAACGAGAAAAATATCCCCTTTCGGAAAGACTTGCATCAAGGATTTAATCCCCATTGCAGCGTAGCCATCATCATTTACCAAAAGCAATTTCATCGCTTCTCCATTTTTTATTTGAAAAACTTACTCCAATACGTTGCGAAATCGATCGGATCTATTAAAGTAAAAGTACGTTGATAGTCCCTCAAGTCAACACAACTCCCAAACATAATTCTTCCACCATCCTTCCCTCTTGGACAGAATACCAATGAACACCCTTGAAACTGCTCTCTTCGGGCTTACCTCCCCAGATCCGATCAAATTTGACAACAGCTATGACACACTCCTTTTGGACGACGATGAACGGCTGAACAATGACTTAATTGATTCCATTGAAACAAACCACAATGCTCCAGATTTGACCAAAACTCTGTTGCAAATCTTGTGTTTCCGAGCCACGCAGGCCAAGAAGGAACATCGTTGGTGCCAACGTATTCAAGGAACATTTACCTTCTCTCGCTATCTAAATATTTTGCTTCAATCAACAGAAGATGTCAACGCTGGACTTCGTATGGAAGCCATTCAGTGCTTGAGCGACATCTTCGAACACAACATGAGCGTCAGTGAACTAAACACCTTGAAAATCAAATACCCGCAGGCAATCTACCCCCTCTGTTATCCACAGGCTGTAGATTCTTCCGTTGCTACATTAGAAGGTATCGCGGACTCAGACACAGACGTTAACGTCCAGTTGCTAGCAGCTGTCACAATGCGAAAAATCCAAAAGGAATATGCCTCATTTTACAAACTTGGATTGGTCGACAACACTCATTATAATGAGCTTGAACAATGCGTCATGCACAAGTGATTGATCGATAATAATTATTCCAAAATTATTATCCGACAATCGCTCTTAGCAATATCTTCGACGGAACATACAATAGATTTCAAATCCGGATACAAGACTACTCTTTTGGAATTGTAAGTGTAGCCCACAGTAGGAATGGATGAATCAACTACATAAACATCCTATTTTATGAGCATTTTGATGCACAAACCGAGCACCTTTGGGTGCTTGTTTTGTATTCAAAGAAGAATACTGCGTTGTTTTTAGGCAACTTGACATGCCGCACTCCTTTATTTCGGTTAAAAAAACACACCTTCCCACATACGAGGTCTTTATGTCTAGCAAGTTTACTGGTTCTGATTTCTACAATATTGACGCCCTTTTGACTGAAGAAGAGCGAGAAATACGTGACAACACACGCGCATGGGTTGAAGAACGATTTCTATCACAAGACCACACCACTGGTCTTTCAGTCATCGAAACCCACTGTGCCAACGGTACCTTTCCAAAAGAATTGGCGAAGGAGTTTGGTGACAACATGCTACTGGGTGTAAATCTTGAAGGCTACGGTTGTCCAGGCATGTCGAACATCGCCTATGGTCTGGCTTGTCAAGAACTGGAGCGCGGGGATTCTGGCCTACGCTCTTTCGCTTCTGTACAAGGGTCACTTTGTATGTATCCAATCCATGCGTTTGGAACTGAAGAACAAAAGAATAAGTACCTTCCCAAAATGGCTTCTGGTGAACTCATTGGCTGCTTTGGCCTGACAGAGCCAGACCACGGTTCCAATCCGGCTGGTATGGTCACTCGTGCTGTAGATGACGGGGACTCGTACATTTTGAATGGTGCCAAGATGTGGATTACCAACGGCACAATCGCTGACTTGGCAATCGTCTGGGCTAAACTCGGTGGAGACACCCAGAAACATATCCATGGATTCATCGTTGAGAAAGACGACATTGGATTCAGTGCACCTGAGATGAAAGGGAAGCATTCTTTGAAGGCATCGGTCACATCTGAGCTTGTATTCCAAGACTGCCGAATTCCAAAAGACAGATTGCTCCCTGGAGTCAATGGGTTGCGCGGTCCCTTCTCCTGTCTCAACAATGCACGCTATGGGATTTCGTGGGGCGCTCTCGGTGCTGCGATGGCTTGTTTTCACTCAGCGACTGACTATGCGTTGTCTCGAGAACAGTTTGGAAAGCCGATTGCGGGATTTCAGTTGGTCCAAAACAAACTGGCTTGGATGCTCCGTGAAATCACGAAAGGACAACTGCTGGCGTTCCAGTTGGGCAAGATGAAAGACGATGGCACCATGATTCATCCGCAAATTTCTCTGGCTAAGATGAACAATGTGGATATCGCTCTCCAGATTGCGAGAATCGCTCGGGATATCCACGGCGCAAACGGAATCCTTGCCGAGTATCCAATTATGAGGCACATGGCGAATCTCGAGAGT
Organism: uncultured Pseudomonadota bacterium; assembly: GCA_937911635.1. GTDB lineage: Bacteria > Myxococcota_A > UBA796 > UBA796 > UBA796 > CAJWHX01. The sequence goes on from CALDQI010000883.1 coordinate 3,147, forward strand.
GTGTATACCTATGAAGGTACCCATGACATCCACAATCTCATTTTGGGGAACTACATCACTGGAATCCCAGCATTTGAATAGCGCCCTTTCCAATTGATAAAACCCCGCCTACGGTGGGGTTTCTTATTTTGTAGCACAACACATCTTTGGAGCACATCGTGTCAGACAATCCATTCAAGGTAGACCATTGGGACGTTGTCCCCGGATTCAACTTCACAGACATTACCTATCACAGGGCCAAAAATCAAGGTACCGTGCGAATCGCTTTCGATCGACCAGAATGCTTGAATGCCTTCCGCCCACAAACGGTTGATGAGCTGTACATCGCCCTCAATCACGCTCGACAAACCAGTGATGTCGGATGTGTTCTCATCACCGGAAATGGTCCATCCAGTAAACACGGAAAATGGTCCTTCTCGAGCGGTGGAGATCAGCGAATTCGCGGGAAAGATGGGTACAAGTATGAAGGCTCATCTGGTGAAGTGGACCTAGCCAAACTCGGTCGTCTACACATCTTGGAAGTCCAACGACTCATACGCTTTATGCCAAAAGTCGTGATTGCTGTGGTTCCTGGATGGGCTGTTGGAGGCGGACACTCCCTACACGTTGTCTGCGACATGACCATTGCCTCAAAAGAGCATGCGGTGTTCAAACAAACAGACCCTGATGTCGCATCATTCGATTCTGGATTTGGTTCCGCCTACCTCGCAAGAATGGTTGGACAAAAGCGGGCTCGAGAAATCTTCTTTTTGGGACTCAACTACAGTGCCGACGAAGCACTTGCAATGGGAATGGTGAACGCATCCGTTCCACATGCGGAGATAGAGGATAAGGCATTGGAATGGGGAGCACTCATCAACAACAAGTCTCCGACCGCAATGAGAATGCTGAAATTTGGGTTCAACCTAATTGATGATGGACTCGTCGGACAGCAACTGTTCGCTGGCGAAGCGACACGACTCGCATACGATACAGCAGAGGCACAGGAAGGACGAGAGTCCTTTTTGGAAAAGAGAGAGCAAGAGTTCAACAAGTTCCCCTGGCATTATTGATGTCTTCAACGTGGATCTCTCCGCAGTTGTATGAGATTTTAACGCACGGTGTTCACCAAGATCTTTCATTCTATCAACAGCAGAGCCTAGACCACCTAGGACCCATCCTAGACATTGGAGCTGGACTGGGTAGAATCTCCGCCCCTCTTTTAAAAAACAATCAACCAGTCGTACTATTGGAACACAATCCACACATGTGTACCGAACTCTGCAGAAGATTGTCAGAACTCTCAGAAGATACACAGCAAAAGGTTTGGGTTCTGGAACAAGATGCGACAGCCATTGACCATCTGGATACACATGCACTAGAATTTGGAGACCCCAATGGTCTGCCAGAACAGTTTTCTCTGATTGTTGTGGGACTTCGAACGATTCATCTCTTTGATCAAAACGAGCGTCATCACATTTTATCTTTGGCCAAACGACTGTTAACACCGAATGGTGCATTGATACTTCACTACAGTGACCTCGCAAAAGCCCCACTACAATCTAGCTGGAAATTGGTGGCGGAACATTCCTTAGAAGAGGGTACAATTGAGGTGGAAGAATGTTTTTTTCTCCACACTCCCAGTCAGATGTATCATTTGAGACATCGAATTTGGCAATCCAATGAACTTGGACAGCATGTTGGAAGCTGGAGAGTGGCACACAACCTGTATGCCATTGATTTACAAGCATTGATAAATCAGCTCTCAGACATGGGGTTTCAGACCATCCAAAACCCATCGTTGCATGGTACAGAATCCTTCATCGTAGCCAAAGTGTAATCCAACTGAAATCGGTTACACTACTGAATAACGTTGTCAGATTGGTAAAGGTATGCACAAACTGGTAGAAAGATTCAAACCCCACATCCATCAAGCCCCCATTACGGCCTCCGCTTATGACGTACAAAGTCAAACCACAGCGACAGCCGATGCAACAGGACACATCGTTGTATACCGTGGGAGTCCACCCAGACCCTTTCACACGTTTCAAATGAATGGGGCCATTCAAGGTGCAATGACCTTATCTCAAGGAGGAGAGCGTTTGGCTGTTGGAGATGCCAACGGAAGTCTGATGGTGATGAATTTGAATACGACATCTCCCCACTTTGAAGAAAAGCGAGAGGGAGCACGCGGTACAGTTCGTGCTTTCAGAGCCCTCGCAATGAATCCAGGTGGCACGGTTGTTGCAGCCTTGTCCAAAGACAACATCGTGCGTGTTTGGAATACCCAAACAGGTGAACGACAAAACTTCAAAGGGTTTATGGGTTCCGCCATTGAGTTTGATATGCGTGGGGAACGTCTGTTGTTGATTGGAGAAGATGGTCAACCCAAGTTTCTCCATCTCAAAAGGCAAGAGATCTTTCCGTTTGACAAACCCTTCACCCCTATTGAGCATCTTTGCTTTTCCAGAGATTATCAGCACATATTTGCAGCAGGTCCTGGAGGATTCATCGTCTATCAAACTGCGACTCTGCAGATTGTCAATGGTCAGGCTGCGCAAAAGATGTCCGGACTCGTCTCCATTGTGTCTCACCCCTACGAAAACAAAGTCGCGATGTTTTCCAACCGATCGGCCTATCTCATAGACATCCCCTCGTTGGAATTCACAGGGAACTTCTCACATGGTGCACCAACACCAAGTAATTCTGGACTGTGGACGCTTGAAGGTGTATCCATTGGTGGTGCAGATGGTATCATGCACTCTAAGGAAGGAGAGAGTGCAGTTCCATCCACAACGGGCGTATACGCTTGTGGTGAGTACCGACTTCTGATGCACCACAACCAGCTGACCATCTTTACGAAAAGTGGTCGGCATCATCATCTCAAACTTCCGCATCCGGCAGTCGCTGTTAAACTTTCAAGGAACGGACAGGTGTTCATCGTAGCCTATGCACAGCATCCAATACAAGCGTACCAAATCAAAAACGGGCAAGCAGTTAAGATCTTAGACGGTCCACCAACAAGTGTGAACCCCAACAGTATTTGGGCCAGTCCGAGTGCCGTTGCGGTAGAGTTAAGCGGAGGTGGTTGCAACTGGTGGAACTTTCAAACAGGACAAGGTCTACAAATCCCATGGGCGACAAACATCTGTCTAACGGAAGGAGGCAAATGGCTCGGAGTGGTAACACCGCAAGGTCGAATTCAAATTATTGATACCAGAACAGGTAAGAAAGCACTGGTCGACCCCAAGCCAACCTCCTCAACCCCGATTGTACACATTGCATTTATGGGAAAATCTTCGATATTGCTTGCGCTAGACAATGAAGGCTACCTCATGTCTTACGACCTCTCTCAAGGACTTATCGAGGGGGCACACGGTGAAGACATTATTCAGGTCAACAGTCTAGTACATCGTCTACAAGGTTTGCATGGTGGTGAAATTGCCATGCTACTGCTCAAATCGAACGATGATACAAATCATCCGTCACATGGACAGCTTCTGGTACTTCCAATCAAAGATCTGAGTGGCGCGTCTTTGTTTGAATACATCCCCTTGAACTGCTCTCTCAACTCAAAAACAGGTAGCATTCTTCAACCGGCACCGGCGAGTGCAGCACTCGAAGAGCAAATCATCTCGAACAATACAATTCTTCCTGGACTTCAAAATCCAGTTGTATACAGATCGCTGCCAAACAGTGAATGGATTGTATTCAACGAGCAAACGACACTCGCAATGAGCAGCAATGTCTACAACCAACTCTGAGTACTTTCGGTTTTTGAACATCACTCTTGGACTCGGTATCCTCAGCGCCCTTCCATTCTATCAACATCCAATGGGCCTACAAAGACCCGATGCGTGGATGTATACGATTTTACATCAATTCTTACCTGTGGTTGCCCTCTTGCGTTTCCATAGACCACAGTATACTCGTCCAACAGCCCCTACAATTTGGCGGGCAGTAAAGATTGGTCTCAGTGTCGAACTCGGACTTCTCTGCTTATTGGGATGGTCTATATGGATAGGAGATCTCCATATTGATCTGACTTTCCAGGGATGTAAAGACTGGCTCGAAGTGCAGATAGGTCAACAGATTGAATTGACCGAATTGCCCATGCCCGGTTTACCATCAGACTTTTACACGCTTGCCAAATGGGTTTTTATTGGCAGCTTTGGATTGCCTTGGCTTCTGTGGTGGGTGTACCTTCCTCATGAATTTGTATGGCGTGGTTGGGTTTGTTCATGGGCAAAGACGCCAACAGATTGGATGATTCTATCAACGTACTGGACTGCGTGGCAGTTACCAGTCTGGTTGGTAGAACCGCAGTGGCATCTAGGGTGGTGGATCAACAACGGGGAGCTGTTTGCACAACAGGTTGTATCCACTTGGCTAGTGGGAACCATATTGTTTCGATTCCAAACAAAGCATCGATCGATTGCTGTCACAGCGCTACTGGTATCCATACTAACTGTCAGTGAAACGTGGGCCATTCTGATTCAAGACACCGTTCCATTCCCCAATTGGTTGTGGATTGGTTGGAATGGTTGGTGGGGCTGTATGGGGATGACCGTCTGGCTCATTTGGACCATACGGAATCAACCCGAAACCGCTTGACCGTCATTATTCCTTCAAGTTGTTCAATGCAGAACGAACACCCACGACCAAGCAAAACAGGGAAAAGGCACCACACAAACCGCCCCATACCCAGTATGGAAGAAACAAGGCCTCTGCGATGTGTGCAACATCTGAAGGCATCGCCCCACTAGCAGTTTGAGCCGTCGGCGTAAACAGATAATCTCCTCTGGAGAATACGGACAAAGCCAGCTGAATCCCCACAAAATACGCAGCAATCTGCTGCAATCCTTTTCCCGCAGAACTAGCCAACCAGAGGAATACAATCGCAACACCACCGACAAATGTCAGACCAAAAAGATTTCGAACCACAAAAACTTCTGCCAAAATCAATCCAAAGCCCAAGACAAAGAACAGTGCCTTTGCACGATGTGCCATTGCAAAGAACAACGCTCCAACAATCGCAGGTCCCACTAGACCACCCGCAGAAACAAATGCACCCGCCAAATTTCCCTGCGTCGAAGTATAGGCCACACCAGAAGCGTCCGAATGCAAATAGAACTTGTGAAAGTCTCCTCCCACCAACAACGCTGCCAAACCGTGCCCCATTTCGTGAGCCAAAGTACTCAATAAAATGAGGGGGTACCCAATGATACTTCCATATGGAATGACATAGAGCAATATGGTCAATACAACACTGCTCAGCAAGAATCTTGTCCCGTGTCGTTCAACAGAATCATTCACACTCGTCTCCGAAATCCCAAAAGACACAAAC
>CALDQI010000884.1:0-2421 GCA_937911635.1 uncultured Pseudomonadota bacterium
GCCTGGTATACCTTCCGAACCTATGCAGATTGTTCGGGCAACTATTCTCGTCAACCAGATTATCGCACTCCGATGAATCGCCCCGTATACTCAGCAGGATTTCGATGTTGCTGGACTCCAGAACCTCCCATTGAGTCTGACCTACAAGTGGATTCTCTCAGTCGGTTAAATAACCGTCCCGATGAGGTCGTGTACAATCCAGACCTAGAATATCCAATCGGAGATTCTTTATGGATGGATGTCTTTGAGTATCCCAATCAACCAAATATCACTCCCAAGACCAATGTGACCTGGCATGAGGCAAATACAGCCTGTAGTACTGCCGGTAAACGTCTATGTTCTGTTGCAGAATGGGAACTGGGATGCGGCGGAAAGCTTGGGTGGGTTTTTCCGTATGGGAACACCTATATCGACGATCTCTGTGATGTGGATCACAATGGTCTCTCTCCAGCTGGCACACATCTAGGCTGTCAATCTTCTTTTGGATTGCAAGATATGGTTGGTTCCGCATGGGAGTGGACAGCAAATACGCTTGATGCCAATGTACTAAAAGATACTCCCAATGACCTACTCAAAGAGATTCGAGGTGGTTCATGGTTTGTCGACGCATCTAAAGGTACGTGTCGACCATCGGATGGTTACCCACTCGCCAAAGCCAGTGCACATTATCCAGATGTTGGATTTCGTTGTTGTCGAGGCTCCATCAAAGAGGTACGACCTGTAGAAACTCCATCCATCATATGCCCCAAAGACATGGTCTCACAAGGTAGAAGTTGTATAGATCGGTACGAGTATCCGAATTTACCAGGGGTTCAACCGATTTCTGATGCCACACTCTCAATGGCTGAACAAGCTTGTACAGATTCAGGGAAACATCTCTGTACAGATCAAGAGTGGCTCAGAAGTTGTGAAGGAACAGCTGGCCATCGATGGCCGTATGGCTCTGAATATAAGCCCAAGGCATGTAACGACCACGGTTGGGTAGACACAGAAGTCATGGGGTCCGCTGCCTCTTCTGGAACATTTGCAGACTGTACGACAAAAAAGGGCGTGCTCGATATGAGCGGAAATCTTTGGGAATGGACCAGTGGATCCACACCTCGTTTGAGAGGCGGTGGGTGGCAACTCAGTGCAGGATTGGGGCAGTGTCGCTCTTTTTCTGAGCCCGATTCCAGTTATCATGCTGGGGAAGTCGGATTCCGATGTTGTGCGAATATCACAGAGGCTCACGGATTACTGAATGATTGAATTCGAACATTCAGTACCTGTCCTTGGTATTGATTTTGAAACAGAACGTATTCGAGTTCTTTAAGCTTCTCATTCGATGTACACAGTTCTCCTTTTGCTCTAATCACCGCCTGTTGTCGTTGAAAACTGGTGTGGGCAGATTCCACACCCAATACTGATTCCAATAAAAACGTCACGCGTTCAGGACAAGCGTGTTGTCACGTCATCCCTTGAATCTCCATCTCAATCCGACAGCGGGGTTCTGTAACGCTATGGTGCTTAAGGCAACCCATCAACAATAACCACATTGCATCCCTCCCGTTCAATCCTAATCAATACCTCATACTACCATACACACGACAATTCGGTTACAAGTTACACCATGAACGAAAGCACCTCATCACTGCAATTCATTGCTGAAACAGCGCTTCCTACGCGTCATGGAACATTGCGAGTCCGAGCGTACCGCAATGAAGAAACCGGACATGAACCCATCGCCATTGTATCAGAAACCGTTTACGCACTTGGATTTCCCGTTCGTATACACGATGCCTGTTTTACATCTGAAGTTCTGGGCTCTGTGAAGTGTGACTGTAAAGAACAACTAGACTATGCCATTGAGTACATTCAAAAGCACTCTGGCGTTGTGGTCTATATGCATCAAGAAGGAAGAGGGATTGGACTGGCAAACAAAATCGCAGCGTATCATTTACAGGAACATGGAGTCGATACAGTCGACGCAAACAGACAACTGCATCTGCCAGATGATGCTCGAGAATACCATGATGCTGTCGCCATCTTGCACGATTTGGGCATCCAATCCATTCACCTGTTGACAAACAACCCTCGAAAGATCCAACGACTATCCGAACTGGGGATCACGATTGACCAGCGCATCCCTATTGAAATCCCAGCTTCACCCGCCTCTAGTACGTATCTCGAAACAAAGAGGAAGAGAATGGGTCATATGTTATCTTCTAGCAAGGACCCATCGACATAGAATCTCTCCACTCCTTTACCTACCTCGCACTCCAGTCTCCTCTTCTGAGAAGCGTAGAGGATTTACAATGGAAGATTGGTGCGCTGCTGACGACGACGGTAGATCATAGCTAGTACTTCTGCAACAGCCGCATAGAAATCGGGATGGATCTGATGCCCCTCTTTGGTTTGGAAATACAGTCCTCGAGCCAAAGG
>CALDQI010000885.1:0-18775 GCA_937911635.1 uncultured Pseudomonadota bacterium
CAATAAATCTGAGTCCGATTCACTAATTAAGGTTACGGTAGATTTAGAAAACAATCATTCCGTCAAATCTATTAAACTTGGTGGTGTTAATATGTCGGCCATCCAAGATGGAGAATATTCTATCTCGGTATCGGCAGTGGGACAGGGTACCAAGGACCTTGTTATCGAGGTTATAGATGACTTCACTATTCAGAATGATCCTGAAATATTTGGTGGTGTTATAACACTTCAATCACAAATTACCGTAGACACGATTGACCCTGCATCGGCTCAAATTTCGATAGAAGGTGAGGAAAATGGGTTGAATGCTCAGGAAAGTACATCAAATATTGGTGTGGCAGTCGTCGTTGAAGATGGTGAAAAGATAGACTCTGTGTCTGTGGGTGGAGTAGGTCTATCTAAGAACTCAAATGGGTCTTATAGACTAGACGGTACTAGTCTGAATGATGGTTTGCATAACGTGGAAGTTATAACTAGCGACCAGGCAGGCAATACTCGGGCAACTCAACATCAATTTACATTGGATGCGAGTAGTCCTTCAGAAGCTTTAATTTTAGTAAGTGGTATGGAGAATGGATTGAACGCTTCAGAGGCATCGGGTCAAGTAAATGTGACAATTGATCTAAATGGGGCTTCGTCGGTACAAAGTCTGATACTTGGTGGGCAACCCCTTCAGTCTGGCCAAAGTAATTTGAATTATACTTTCGATGCTTCGGCTCTCCAAGAAGGTGCTCATCAAATCACCGCGGTAACAGTTGATAGTGCAGGCAACTCGACAACAGCAACACAGATATTTTCTATAGACCGAACTGCCCCAACAAGTTCTGATATTAGCGTTTCAAATGCCTCATTTGGTTTGCGTCCAGAAGAAATGGTAGATCCTGTATTAGTACTTATTAATCCAGCTATCGATGCAACTATAAGTTCTGCAACAATCAGTGGAATTCAGATGTCAAATATTGCAGCAGGTCAGTATCAGTTTAACGGAAATTCTTTAGGAGCAGGGAGACATAATATAGTTATCACCACCCAAGACTCCGCAGGTAATTCAACTATAACCAGTGAAGAGGTAACAATTCTCGGGTTTACATCGACGATCTCTGATACTTTTGAGTTTAGGACTACCGAAAAGGCAAATGGTAATATTCAAATTGATGCCTATGTTAAAAATATATCAACATCGCTTTTGGATGGGATAGAAAACTTTGATTTTGATATTTTACTAGAGGCGACAGCTCTCGATTACATTGAAGGATCTTTCAATCCTTACGCTGGTGCTACTTATGCCGTAGGGGAAACTAGTTCAGCTTCAGGGGTTGTCCGTGTTGCAGGGTATTCTACGCGCAAGTTTTACGATTACACGGAGCCATTTGCAACTTTTGAGGCGCGCGACTTAAATTCAAGTGAGACCACGCAAATAAGTTTCATAAACCTTGAGATTAATCGGGTTGATTTCGATACAATTTCTCTTTTCACAGACATCTAATTATGTACAATTTTATAAATTGCTTAATCGGTATTTATTTTCTGAAAATATAATATAGGTCTCCGAAGCTATTTAAAATCACTGCTCAAGTTGGCTTATATTTCTGATTAACCGAAAAATAAGCATCGCAATAATTAGACAAGCAATTAGTCCCAGCACGTCTCCTACTAAATAAGCAGCCAAATACAGTATACTAAACACTTCTGAGTGTAGGATTGTTAGAAAAATACTATTAAAAATAGATGTTATAATTCCCAACAAAACCACAAATCGCCACATTTTAAAACTGTTAGATTTTGGAAAATTTTTAAAGATAAAATTCAAGATAAAAAACCCAACGTAGCAAGCGATCAAGCTGGTAATTGGAGCTAACGGTGATATTGCAACATCGGAACCATATACTGATAAAAACCACATCAAATAGCTGCCCGGTAATAAGTAGACTAAAGCCTTAATTCCAAAAAAATAAAAGGCTAAAGCTCTGACACCGTGCGGTAAGAAAAGTATGCTTATCGTGTTGGATATTTCAGGTAAAATTATAGACTGAAATGGAGTAACAAACCCTGTAGTGATCGCATAAGATGCAATATAAGAAACTGTAAAGATGAAAGCTATTCCTAGCTCAGTTTTAATCAATCTCACACGCTAACATCTAATAATTTATAGTGACCATTTTTGCCTAAACATCTGAAAATTCGCTTATTTCTCTCTAATTTTTGTATGGCTCTAAATACTGATGGTCTAGAATTTAGCGTTAAAAATTGATGAGAAAGTATATCCTTTGTGTGAGCTACATCCCTATCATTTTGTAAAGCGGCGATAGCTAATAAAACATTTTTTTCTATTTCGCTGAGTGATGTGATCCCTAAATCATCTTCCATTTCTTGAAAGAGTACCTTTAGTTTAATTGCGGTTTTAAATATTTGATCCATCAGGAGTTTTCTTTCGGCTTATAACTTTGCGTTGTTGGCTCTGCGTGAGATAAAAGTAAATTGACCATAATCAGAAATGGCTGGATTATTCAACTTTCTAATTTTTAAGATATTTTGCTTTCTGACTTAATTGTTGATTTAGTTGGTATTAATTTCTTCTCTATCGGATTTTCTTTTGATATCATAATGAGACATCACCTAGCTATTTAACTGGATTCATTTTTGAAATATGTTGAAATAGAAGTATAATAGGATGATGTAACGCAGCGTTTGGTATAATTCGTGGGGGTCTCAATGTCTAACTCAAGTGAGTTTCAAAAAATAGTAACTGATGCTATTGATTCTGCGGAAGATGGTGAGGTTGAAGTTTTCGTTTCTAGTCTTAATAATTCAAAGGCTATTATATGGAATTTTACAGACCAACTTATTCAAGTACCTGCCGACTACGGATATAGCATAACCTCCTTACAGGCGAAAACTGCATATTATGATGGAGAATATGTTGATTTAACGGGGCTTTTGAGCTTTGACGAGATCGAATTACAGAGTAGCACTGGCAATGACCATATCTTTTTGGAGGGTATTGAAAGTGCTTTCGATTATGAGGTTGAAACCGATGGTGGCCCATCGATGCGTTCTTTCGGTAACGATACAATAACTGGCTCTTCTGATTATTTAACTATCGACCTTGGAGGTCACGCGAGCTCTCTAACAGCGGCGATCAGTGACGGTAATGTTAATTTCTCTTCTTCTTTTGGTTCAATTGATGCAAAGAATGTCGCCAAGCTAGAAGGCTCTGACAATTTTGGCGACACACTTAGTGGTGATGCGGGTGATAATAGTCTGGATGGAAATGAGGGAGACGACACTCTCTATGGCAACGAGGGTGCAGATAGACTTTATGGTGATGAAGGTAACGACACACTGGACGGCGGAGGTGGGTTTGATAACTTAATTGGTGGGGCTGGTAATGACATTATTGATGGTGGTGCTGGTGAAGATGCCTTGGATTATTCCACTTCCACCTCAAAAATAGTACTTGATGCTTCATTAGGCACTGCAACAGATGGATTAGGTGGAATAGATACGTTTCAAAATACCGAAACATTTTACGGAAGTATTTTTGATGATGAACTTTTAGGAAAAGCTACGGACGAAACTGTTCCGATTGAATTAAATGCACTGAATGGTGACGTAAGAAATTATGAGCAATTCAGAGGTGATGACGGTGCTGATTATATAGATGGCGGCGGTGGGTATGATGAACTTAGCTATACAAATGCCACCTTTGGTCTCACCATTGATTTGGCAAAAAATGTATTGCCGGAGAAATCTAGTTTGAATCTACAATGCCTATTTGCTGTTCTCTTGCAGCAGTCAGAGTTCAACGGTCGTTATCCCGTATTGGAAAACCTCTTCCCAGATCCACCGAAACTGGACTCCAAAGCCGAACGACTCAAAATGGACAAAGTGGTCCGCGGGATATTTAAAGAGAGTAAACTCGATGGTCTCATCTCAAGTGAGTTGGTGTTCAAAAATGTACTGTTTCACGATGATTTGTTTCAAGGTCTCGAAGCAGGACAGCGGATCACACTGCAATCAATTCGTGCGCGCTACTCGCTTGAAGAATACAAATCTTCTCCTTCAAGAGTTCGTCTCGTTCGAAACCTTGCGAGGTTTGGTTCATTCTTGACAGATGAAGACCTCGTTGAAAAGGATCTCTGCGGACGCGAAAGCCTCATGCCGCAAATTGCACGTGCCCTCATGAAGATGCGTACCAACGATGCCATGCTCGTTGGACCAGCAGGGGTAGGAAAAACAGCCATTCTTCGAGAGTTTGCCCGTCGAGTTAAAATTGGTGACGAATCGGTCCCCGTCAGCTTACACGGTGCTGAAGTCTTTCAAATTTCACCGGAGAACTTAACAGTTGGCGCTGTTTCACGGCCTCAATTTATGAATCGGATTGAAACGTTAAAAGAGCACCTTCAAAAGCATCCTAAAATCATTTTGGTCATCAACCCAATGGATGCACTGGTAAGCAAAGACAATCGACGTCCCGATACCGTTATGCTTGAGGAACTCACCAGGCAACTCATCCAAAGCCACATCCCAATTTTGGCAACCATGTCTCCGGGGTCTCATTTATTACTGGACTCCAAGCCTGAATGGGAAGGCATCTTTGAAGTTTTCCGTGTTCCTGAGCCCCCAACAGATAGACTCATCGGTGTTCTGAAAGCTCAAGTTCCAAACTTTCAAAAGCACTATGTCGGCATCGACTTTCAACAGAGTGGTTTGGAAGCGGCCATTGACTATGCAAAACGCACCTACCCCACCCAATGTGAGCCTAGACGGTCTGTTCAGTTTTTAGATGAATTGTGCGTACGGGCACAAACAGCAGATCCGATCATCACCGAACTCACTCGACAAAGTGTAGAACAAATCCTGAGTGAGCCTCTACACGCCAATTCTGCACGGGTTTCCATTAACAGCGACGAATTGTTTGAGGCACTGACCGGTCGAATTATTGGTCAAGATGCCATCATGCAGCAGCTTTCAAGTACCATCACCACGCGCATGAGCAAATGGGCCAGTTCCGAAAGACCTCGAGGTGTGTTCTTATTTGGAGGTCCTACTGGCGTCGGTAAAACAGAAACGGCTGTACAGCTGGCACAAATGTTGAGTGGCTCGGCAAACAATCTTATTCGAGTTGACTGCAACACCCTACAGCCCACCGGTCATCAGAAGACTTCTGTTATTTGGACTCTACTCGGTGTTCCACCGGGATATATGGGACACGGTGAGGGGGGTATACTCTCTAAGGTTCGTGAAAAGCCAAACGCAGTCATCCTGTTCGACGAATTTGAAAAGGCCGATGCCGCTGTTGGAAAACTTCTCCTCCAAATTTTGGATACTGGACTGCAGCAAGACAACATGGGAGCAATGCTAGACTTCCGTCAGTCTTTCATCATCTTCACATCGAACTTGGGTTGTGACTACAAAGAAGCCCCTCCTCAATTAGGGTTTGGGAACTCACAGAAAAAAGGCAAGAAGGTTCCTACAGTCGAAGAAGAGAAGTTGCGAAGTGAACTGCGAATGATGGGTTATGGTCCTGAATTCTTAGCGCGTATACATCAAATCTTCTTGTTCAATGCCCTAGGAGAAAAGGAAATCGCTGAGGTCATCGGCAAGCTTGTCGCTTCTCTTCAGCCATTCATTCAAGATCAGGGTTACACCCTCGTAGCAGGACCGACGTTTTCCAATGATGTTGCCTCTGTATACGAGCCACGAGATGGCGTACGCGGGATCATCAACAAAGTCCGCGCGGAGTTTACACGGTCACTGAGTGAAAATGAGCGCTTGGGCAATTTGGACGGCATTCAAACCATTGCTCTCCACTTTGATGCGGAAGCCGAGCTGAATTCTTGTAAGCGCGATGACGACGCTTTGCACTTGTATATCTCGCTGAAGCAATAACCTCAGGTGGTAGATTATGAGCATCTCTGTTCACTATTTACCACTCAACATCTCTAAGGATGAATGGTTACGGTACTATTCACGCCAAGCTACTCACATCCATTGTAAAAGTCTCCGTGGAGAAACCATTCGGATATCAGCTCATCATTTTCGTAAATTCACGACAGTATCTGGAATCCATGGATTGTTCAAACTCACATTGAACAATTCGAAGTTCGAATCGATTGAAAGGATTGAATGAATGTCATCAATGCCCCCTATCCCAGACTTTGCCCCACAATGGGACCTACCACACACTCCTTTGAAGTCAGCCTACCTTGTATGCACAACGCCACGAACAGGGAGCAACCTACTTTGCTTTGCCCTTGCAAAACAGGGAATCGGTGTTCCTATTGAATACCTAAATTTCCTTGGAAATGTGTCCACTCAAGATTTTTATAATCGAATCACCAAGGGCGACTTCCAAGCAGATAACGAAAGTGAAATGACGAATATGGAGATGTGCTCAAAATACATTCCGGAGATTGTACATTGTAGAACGACCACCAATGGTTTCTTTGGAATGAAGATTTTCGCCCATCATTTTACGAATCTCTTTGGCGATGCTGACCTCTCCGTTTTGACACCTCTCATTGGCTCTGAGACCAAACTCATCCATCTCGTAAGAGAAAACTTGATTGAACTAACGGTCAGTTTTATCATGGCTCGCAATAGCCAGCGATGGCATTCAGAAATGACGCCTGAAAATTCTAGAGAAACACTATACAACTTCAACGACTTCTTTGAAACCATGATAGAACTAAGTTCTCTACAAAATAAATGGTCGGTCATTTTTAGTCGACAAATCAACTGTGACGTACTGCGGATCACATACAAGCAATTGTCAGAACAATACACAGAGACCATGACTCGTGTGAATGACTATCTCGGTGTGACAAACGTTGAGATTCCTCCACCACCAATAAAAAGACAACTGTCCCAAGAAAAACTGGATCTCATTCAGCAATTCACACAAGACTGCAAACAAAATGCCAAGCAAGTACGGATTGCGCTGCGAAAATCAACACACACACACAAGTAAATCAATTCGCGGGTTGTCCAAACCCTACAGAAGTCAATTGATCACACTCGAATCTCGAATGTCTGTTACAATTGCGCGAATCGACTTTCGACCTCGTCGCGCCAATGCAAATGCTCTTGGATGCTCTGTTCGGATAGCATCCGACGACGCTACAGAGTTCACATCCACCTTTTGAAAGGGCACAAACAGTTCTGCAGCCTGCTCAATAAGACACCCCATCTCAGATAGTTTTTCCAGTAGTTCGCGCCCCTCAGCAAGGGTACCCGAAAGCAAAGAGTGTACCTGATGATCGTATGCATTGCCCCAATCATCAGTCAGAGTACCTCCAGGGAAGTCAGCAAACACCCATCGCGTCAGTCCCTCTTTGATCGCAACATCCTCTCCAAACGCGACACTTTTGGTCTCAGCGATGTGCGCTAGTGCACCTTGAACGGCTGGTGCGACAACCATAACATTTCCGATTGTGTTGGTGTATACATCTGACATGACGCTCTCCGAGAGGTTAATGATTATTGGATTGTACATGGGCAATATAGACACTCCATCGATATTCGTCAAGGTTCAACATCAGCCATTGAACAGACCAACAATGATGAAAGAAGCTACAATCCATCTTCTCTCTTGCCACTTCTTATATCTCCGGTGACTTCACCCATATTTCAAGTCGAAAACGATTGTCCATCAAGACTTCTTCGCGAACGGTAAAGCCTTGAGCTTGAAGCCAATCTTCTGTCACATCCGTCTGTTTGGGATCTCGAACCCAAACGGGAATCGAACGTTGTTTCGCATTGGGACCAATGCGTTGAAGTTGACGTTTAAAAATCGTACAGGGATTGGTTTGACTCACTCGAATTGCAATCTCATCAGACATAGCATTCTTTTCCATCAACACAATCTGCTCAGCATGACACTCTTCTGGTGGAAGATAGGATTGAATGGCGTGCGATAATTCATCTACGCCATAGAAACGCTTTGGCAAGAGAGTAATGTCGTTGTCGGAAGTTTGAAAAACGCCACCATACTGATCATCACCAACCAAGTCACCGCCCTCAAGTCTCGGATAGAAATTCCAGCAACATATCGTCACACCAATTCCGCATAAAGTTCTCCGGAGCCATACTTTTGATATCCCCATCAACCCTTCTCCGGCCAATAATGGAAGCAGAATCCACAACGTCGATGGATAATAGAAATTACGCTTAGAGATCCAGGACAGCGCCACATAAGGTATGAGCACACCACACAAAAGTCCCCAAGAAACTCTTTTTACAGCCACCGAGAGGGCAAGTCCGGCGACAATCAACGACGTTAGATGGGGTCCAAATGCGCGCCAGTATAAATGCCCCCAATATCCAAACCATCGCAGTGATGATGTCAACTGTACTTGGGACTCCATCATCGGATTTTCGGCTTCTCGAAAATAATATTGCAGACCTTCTGGTGAAGAAAAACGCCAGTATATCGATATCTGCCACAGAATGAAAGCACACGCACCTATTGCCAGTACTATAGACAATGGACGTGATATTACATTGGACGCCTCATCCTCCCCGCGAATCAGGGTACTCATCCAAGCACCTAAGGCTAAGGAGGCATGACTCAAAAGTAAAATCAGATTGTCTGTTTCCCGAAAACTCCAAAATGCAGATACCCAAACAACCCCTACGAATCCCACTGTCGGAAGAAGTCGTGTAAACCCTCGTGACCAGTATATGGTCATCCATCCACAGAGTATAATGGGACCTTGCAACGCGTACACATCCCATCTCAAAGAAGCGTACAAGTTAATTGGGGCCAGCCAAATCGCCGTAGCACTTAAAATACCCACCAAGGGCCTTGATCGTATGGAACCAAAAATGAAAGCCAAGAGTCCTGTAAGTCCGTGTGCCCAATGAGACAGCCACATTAGGGTATGCGGATCTCGTTGATGAAGATTCCACCACTGAGCGCCCAAGTATGCAGCGTATCCTTTCACATAATCGACAGATTGACCCCTTTCTATTTTCACGATCGCATCAAACACTGGGTCTGTAAAACCACAACAGACCCCCTTTGCGTATTGCTGATTTTCAACCCCAAAGCCTTGATAGAATCCAAATAGCCACCATCCAATAAGAGCCATGAACCCTAACGCGATGCAAAGGTCCAATCGAGAGGTTGTCGAAATGGAAGATGGAGGTGTCATAGGGTATCTTTTATCTCAAATCAGACTAAACAACGAGAATTTCGCTTGAAATCTATTGCTATATCGATAGGTATACAGATACACATTTAATCCACCGGTTCGGAGAAGTCATGAGCGAGATCAGTACCATATTTACAACCCTTCAAAATCAGTATCAAACTGGAAAAGTAGATACAGAAATAGTGTACTACTTTTCGCTCGGAGGGGATAAATACACACTGTTTGCAAGACCGGATGGGTGTGAAGTCCAGCAAGGAAAAACGGTAGACAATGCTGACTGCGTGATCAAAGCAGACCCCAAACTATTTGGGAACATGGTCTTAAGGGGTAAAAAGCCAGGGGCTCTAGACATCGCACGTGGCAAGGTAAAATTCTCGGATATGAACTTGGTCATGAAATTGCAAGAACTCTTTGGCATTAAAGTATTTTGATTGAGTATCCCCATGTCTTTATCCAACGTTCACTGGCTCATAGGAAATACTTCTAGGTACCCGAAAATCTCTCAAGATATTGAAGTAGATATCGTGGTGGTAGGGGCTGGACTATGCGGTGCATCCACATCTTGGCATTTGTCACAGCAAGGGTTGCGTGTTGCGCTCGTAGAGGCTCGAGACGTAGCACATGGTGCCACAGGTAGAAATGCCGGCTTCATCCTCCAAGGTACAGCAGAGAGATACAACCGTGCCATAGAACAAATGGGGCGCGACAAGGCCCGTACAATCCACCATCTCTCCGTTGAGAACCATCATTTCATGCAAGAGTGGATTGAAGCACACAATACAGAATGTGAGTATCGTCAAGGCGGCTCTTTACAGCTTGCATCCAGTCCTGAAGAAGAGCAAGAATTGATAGAGTCTGCAGATCTCCTATTGGAAGATGGCTTTGAAGCAGAATTACTCTACGGAAAAGATCTTGGAGAGCCATATTTGAGTGCTGGATTTCAAACGGGGATTGTACTGCCAGAAGACGGCGAAATACACCCTGCGAAATTTGTGAAGCACGTCATTAAGCAAGCCCATCAGTCTGGCGTACAGGTATACACCAATAGCCCTGTGTCAGAAATAGAAGCCTCTGACGGTGTACAACTACACACTCCCTCTGGCAGTATTAAAGCACACATGGCAGTACTCTGCACAAATGCATATTTACCTCAGCTAATACCGAGTTATCAAGAGATCATACACCCAGTTCGCGGACAAATGCTGTGCACGACACCTCAGAAACCAATCTTCGATAGACCCATTTATGCCGACCATGGGTTTGACTATTGGCGGCAAAAACCCGATGGACGGATTGTGTTGGGTGGCTGGCGAAACTTAGACCCAGACAGTGAGGTAGGATATGCTGAAACGTTACACGATGGTATTCAAGAGTCTATGACTCGATTCCTTCGACGTTTCAACGGTCTAGAGTCGGCTCAAATCGAATCAAGATGGTCAGGAATTATGGGATTCTCTAGAGATGGCTTGCCATTGATCGGGGCGGTTCCTGGAAATGACAATCTTTTGATCGGAGCCGGATTTACTGGACATGGATTTGGCTTTGCATGGCTCGCTGGACGCAGTCTGGCAATGATGATCACTGACACGCCCGATACATTTGCCAATCTGTGCTCTCCGAGACGGTTTGTCTGAAATCGGCCACACGACCACCTTCTCTTGCACCATGTGGGGTACCGTATAAGTGGAATTCTACATAAAAATGGGCTATAGATTGGTATTGTAGAGGGTATAATGGAACAAGACTATCGTGTATCCTGCTGTCCAGCAGGCTTAGTGTCCGAACAGAACAACCGTATCAAAGTGCTCGACTGCACCATCAGAGACGGGGGCATTTGTAACGACTGGGACTTTGATGTACCAACGGTCCGTAGAGTCTATGAAGCACTCTCCAACTCTGGCGTCGATTACATGGAAATTGGGTATCAAAGCAAACCCGGACTCTTTGACCCCAACGACGTCGGATTATGGCGTTTTTGTGAGGAAACCGCGTTGAAAGAAGTGGTTCAAGGGTCGACTTCAAAGATGAAACTCTGTACCATGATAGACGTTGGACGGATTCGTCCCGAGAACATTCCTCCTGCAGCAGACTCCTCTATTGATGTTTTGCGCATCGCCACGTATGCTCACCAAATGGACGAAGCATTGGAGTTGTTGAACGATGCCCTCGAAAAGGGATATGAAACATTCATCAACGTGATGGCTGTATCTACCCTACAGCCTGAAAAAGTCGATGTGTTCTTACATCAGCTAGCTGGTTCTGGGGTACACAACGTAGCCATCGTAGACTCTTTTGGAGCAATGTATCCATACCATATTCGGTACTTGGTACAAAAGTATCGATCGATATTGGGACCGAATATCGGACTGGGTGTACACTGTCACAACAATCAACAGCAAGCATTTGCAAACTCCATTGCCGCTGCTGATGAGGGCATCGATTTCATTGATGCAACCATATTTGGTATGGGACGCGGGGCTGGAAACTGTCCCTTAGAGCTATTGCTATTCTACCTCAACAATCCCAAGCACAGCATCGAGCCCATTCTTGAACTGACGGAGTACTTCGTAAAACTTCGCTACGATTTGCTCTGGGGTTACCATATGCCGTACGCCATCACTGGGTACTTAAATCTTCACCCTAGGTCTGCCATCGAACAAATGGCCTCTGACAATCGTGCAGAAGTGGTTGAACTCTATCAAAAGTTGGCTTCTCGATTGACCTTGAAAAAATCTAGCTGATTTATCGTCTGACTGAAGCCAGTTTTCGAGTTATCCCATAGATAGCATTGATTTGGGAGATTCATGAAAAACAAACTCAAAATGGCAATCGGTTTTGGGGCAGTCTTGCCCATCGTTTCACTAGTGACACTACTCGGACTGGAGTTCAATCCAGGTCCTGTGGAAAAGGTAAGCGTACAGAACATGCGACCCAATGAACCTGTACCTTCTGGAAAAGTCCTCAAACTATTGTCGTGGAACTTGCAGTTTGCAGGATCAAGGAAACACCATTTCTTCTATGACGGCGGACAGGCTGTACATGTCCCTCCTTCAGATGTAGAGGCGACACTCTTGAAAATCTCCCAGCTTCTCAAATCTAGAAACCCCGACTTCGCATTGCTACAAGAGATTGACCAACACTCTGATCGAACTGGAAACATCGACCAACTCGAAACGCTCAAATCCTATGCTCAAGGCGTCAGTTGGGTTAGTACTCCTTACCACAAAGTTCCTTACGTACCACACCCTTCTCATGAACCGATGGGACGCGTCAACCTCAATCTGAGCACCCTATCAAAATACGAGGTTTCATCGGCTCGAAGACATCAATTGGCGCTCCTGAATGAACCTAGATGGAGACAGTTTTTCAATCTAAAACGTGCCATCCTAGAAACGACCATTCCAATTGGAGTCGGTGCAAACCGCCCAAGTCTCATCTTGGGTAACACCCACTTATCAGCCTTTTCTGGCGGAGATGGAACACTAGACAAGCAAATCACCCAAATAGAAGCATGGATCGAGTCGATTCCAGAAGGTCAACCATGGATCTTAGCGGGGGATTTCAATCTATTGCCTCCTGCCGATACCCCCTCTAGACTCGGTACAGACGCTGATTTATACGCCGATGCTGGAAACCCAATTCAACGGCTCACTCGAAAATACAAGCATGCATTCCCAAATCTGCTCTCTGCAGAAGCACGCACATACTTACCCTTTGGTGCTGGCGAGCCAGATCGAAAGATCGACTACATTTTTTATGGAGGCCCATTGGAGATAGAATCTGCTGAGGTACTTCGTGAAGCCAGTGCCATCAGCGATCATCTACCGTTGGAAATTCAATTTCGGATCACGACGTACTAGACTAGTTATACTTCCGCCATACTGCTACCTAAACCACAGCGGCGAATATTCTCTATCATCTGTCATACATCACCTAGGTTTATGGCAATTTAAACCTACGATAGCATCTTTGTAAGTATCTCGGACACCTTGGATTCTTGAACAATCTGATGTGCCATCGAGACAAGATAATCTTCCACTTCAATTCGCCAATCGTCCCCCAAATCAGACTCCACCAAAAAGTCATGTACGGACTGGTCGCCGACCGTTTCCAATAGCTGATCGAGAACGGTAGCCAATTGTTCTTGGAATGACGGTAAATCCAAAATCGCTTGGGTAGTTTGCGTAATTGTTTCGACGATGAACGTGGGCTCAAAGACCGTGAACTGATCCATCAAACGCTGATTGTCGGTGGACAACAAGACATCCAATACATGTAAGCGATATAGAGCCTGCTGAGCACGATTTTCGGGCTTCCCAATTTCTGTCGCAGAACGACGAATGATACTGGCAATAGACTGATCCAAGAAGTGCAGAATCTTTTGCTGAGCCTGTTGCTCGATGATTTGCCCAATCTGCCCAAGTGGACTGTTTTGAAGCGCCTTTTCACCAAGTGCCTTCAATCGGCCAAATCCTCCCATTCCTTTTGGTCGCATGTTGGAGGTCATGGAACTGGCAGTCTGGGTCCATGTCTTGATGGTATCGGTAAAATCAAGTAAGACGCTAGATAGGACATCATGAAACAGTTGTTCCATCGCACCATGATCCATCAGCTGATGCACCAACTCTGTGTCAACGGGGATTTCTTGTTGAAGGGCTCGCCTCAGAGGTTCCTGAATACTAGACGGTACATAATCTCCAGGTGTGCCTTTGGGTACGATAGACTGCGCTTGCTCTATCTGCGATATGAGCCAGGATTGAGTTTGCTCTGATTGCACCAAGGTTTGAAGGAACATCGTGACCTGATTTTGCACCAATGTAAGCGGAACGATATTGCGAAGTGGCTGCGCCAACAAAAAGTCCATCGTTAGGGATATCAGTCCCTTGGTTGCCTGTCCTTGCAAGCCCTGTACGATCAATGGAACAACGATATTAGCATCAATTTTAGATTCACTGGACATCTGTGATTACCTCAGGCAACAAGGGTGATGGTGTCCCCACACAAGTGAGCCACAGCTGATGTACGGCTCGAGTCGCCGCCACGTGGAGTAAACGCTGATGATGTGGGGTGTCGGGATATGCAAACGCATTGGCTTCAATGATCACAACATAATCAAATTCTAACCCCTTTACCTGGTCGACATCAACCACATCGATCCCCGGAGCAAACGCAAAATTTTGATCGTCCACCAGTCGAATGGGGTCTAGTTCACACTTTGACAGTCCATCAAAATAGGTCTCTGACATGTCCAAGGATGGTGTCACCACAGCAACATTGGCTCTTGGTTCCGCCTCTTGCAATCGGCGCAATTCCTCTGCCAAAAATGCGACGCAAGCACCGTGATCACTAAACTGAAAGAATTCTACTGGGGGTCCTTCTTTTACTGTTAGAGGTGCTGGTTCATCTTGTTGCTCATCTTGCGACAATAAACGCATTGCAAACTCCACCACTTGTTTGGTCGAACGATACGCCACCTGCAAGGTAGATAGAGCTGTCGAGTGAACCCCTATCTGGTGTAAGAAATCAGACCAAGAGGAGAATCCTGCTGATTTGGAAATGTGCTGGCGAGTGTCTCCAGCGAGCGTAACACTTTGTTTCTCGTCGCAGACGTCTAGCAATACCAAGATCTCAAGGGGAGAGAAGTCTTGTACTTCATCAATGACCAGATGAGACAGGGCGATGGACCTATTGCCATGAGCCAGCTTTCCGACACGAAGCTGGTAGGCATACAGCAACAATGAAATATCTTCTGCATCTAAAAATGCCGGCTCATCGTCTTCACGCTGGGATCCTTCCATGTAAATCGACATTAAATCCGTTTGTCTAGACAGCCAACGTTCTGCTCTGCCCTGCATTGAAAGAGTCCATGAGTTCTGCAAGTCATTCCGAATATGTCCAAAATCGGTCAAGATGTGCGCCCAATCCTGATACACCTGATCTATTGTACTGGGGAGCTGTGGGGTGTCCTGAATGTATTGTTTAAGACGGCGCATCGTTTTGGGATGAAGCTTCACGCGCTGGACAGCATCGGGAACCGCTTGTTTGGTCACAGACGGCCATTTGGGAAAATGCTGGCGAAAAACCTTTCGAGACCAAGATGTCCAAGTCTGCACTCGAAGTCCTGAGATACCCAAATGCGGGAGCACGTGACCCACATAGTCTCGCATCGCCTTACCCCACACCATAAACATCATGTTCTGCGGTGCAAAATGTTTGGGATCTTCAAATGTCAGATACGACAATCGATGCAACGCAACCGTCGTCTTTCCTGATCCTGCGGACCCTCGAATAACCATGATCCCTTCTCTCTCTGATGAGATCAACTCGAACTGGTCTGGATCGATCAATGCAGCGATATCGGGTAAATGCTTGGTTGAACGAAGCTGTCCCCCCGCCCCCAGTTGTGACGTCACCGGTGATCCTGCTCGAAGAGAAGCCCCTTCACCACCAGCAAGTTGTATTTGACTCTTGGACAATTCCGTCCAGCCACTCGATTGTTTGACCCAAGTGGACTCCGAGTTGGACACACGAAGCAAATTTCCATTGGTAACGTGTACAATGCGTCTGGCAATCACTTCTCCTTCTCGCATCTGATCTCCAAACTCTTCCTCATACTCATCTCCCTCCGAATAGAGGTAAAATAGCTTGGAAATGGGTGCGTTACGCCAATCTACAATTTGAAGACCATTGTCTAAATTCGTTGCTTTACCCAAGTACACATTTCGTACACGGCCGCGCTCTTTCAAACGTAAATGAGCAAAATAAGGACACGAAGGATCCACCTCTGCTTTTCCTCGCGTGGCCTTCATAGCAGTCAAAGAAGCGTTGAGCTGATCCATTTGGTTATACAGCACGGGTAAATCTTCTTCTTTTGCGCCTAAAACCTCATTTCGAAGCAGTATCAGCTGGTCAATGAGTCCCTGCTCAGCATTGTCAAATCCCCGAGGATTTTCTTCCAGGACCCTGACAATTTGCTCAAGGAGTTCAGTTTCTTCAACAACGATGGGATGTATTGATTTATCGGTCATAAGAATCTCGTACATAGGGATTGAACAAAATGATTTATACGAATCACACCAAAACTATCGCAGGCAATTTGTACGATTCATTCGCACAATCAAAAAATGTAACCCAACCAAAAATACCGGTTTACGCTAATCAATTTCATTAACGAAGCCAGTTCAAGAAGGCAAATTCTCGCTCGACGTATATCAGTATTGTCCACATTCCAAAGACAGCGGCTGTCACACTACAAACCAAGCATACTTCCGTTAGTCCAAGCAATCCAGATACCAATGTGACATTTAGAGATAAGGATGCGACTTTTCCGCCCCAAAATGGTCGATTCTTCGGTATGATGCCATTCATATATCTGTTTACATAATAGGGAACAAGTGGAATCTGTATCCACTCTCGTGCAAAGACAAGCCACCCCATCCACCATTCTACGGCACCCATCAAAACGATCGTCCATGCAACATTGATACTGAATATCTTATCTACCCAGCCATCAATAAATCCCCCCGTATGCGAAACGGTTCCTTGGAGTCTGGCAACCCAACCATCCAGCACATCTGAAATTGATCCCGTCAACAACCAAAACAACGCCCAAAAGGGATCGGTTGCCAACAACGGATAGGTTACGGCTATAATAAGCCTACACAGAGTAATGAGCCCCGCGGCATTCCAAATGTCTTTCCAATACAACTTGGGTCTGGTTAGCTTTGTCACTCTCTGTCCTCGTATATTTAGGATTCTATACATATGAATAACCCACTCGTTAAAGTCCCAAGGTTGATTCCCGTAGCAGAAAAGGTCAATCAACTCCGCAGACAGGTCACTGCAGAGATTCGGAGTTTTGATATCATTCGCTGGGATGGTACACCATATGGTCTCCATCCACAACAGTGTATGGACATCTCTGAGGTAAATGACCTGTGTCCTAGAGATGGTTGGCCCACCGTTCTATGCATTCATGGTGGGGGATGGATCGAGGGAGACAAGTCTCAATATGTTGCCTTGTTGCCACAATTTGCAAGACGGAAAATCATGGCTGCCAGTATGAATTATCGATTGGCACCAGAGGTCAGTTGGGCTCAGCAAGTAGACGATGTCCTACTGGCACTCGACTTTATACGATCTCAACAGGTTGATGTTCAACGCATTGCATTATGGGCCACTTCAGCCGGTGCCCATCTAGCACTTTTGGTCGCTGCACTACGTCCTGAGCAAATTCGGTGCGTAGTGACGATAGGAGCGGCCACCCATCCAGTCGACCTAGATCCGGATCTCACAAGAGAGGCTTTTCCCAACCTCCAAGATCCATTGTGTAGCCCACACATACAGTGCAAAGGCCTACCCAAAACGTTGATGCTGCATGGTGAACTCGATCCTGTCATTCCCCTGACGCAGCACACCCAATTCTGCGAAAACAGACCCCACGTCGAGTCTTGGATTCTAAAAGATGGTGACCATCATTTGCATTGGCCACTTGTGCAAGGATGGCGCATGAGACAACGGGCGTTTGACTGGCTCATACAAGAAATGAACATCCCAAAGGTGAGTTCAAAATGGCGACGAAGAAAGAAAAACTGATATTGGCATGCCTTTTGCATTGTGTCTACAGTAGAATCAAATCACACTCAACATCTTGGAGACATCATGAATAAGAACACACTCTCTTGGCTTACTGCTACGACACTCTGGCTCGTTAATCCTGTATTTTCAGGGTGCAATTCTGGAACTCAATCCGAATTCGATTTCGGTGAAGCAGAATTACTAGACATGCTTGAAACGATCAACGGGCAAAGCTGGGAAGTGACGTTTGATGGTGAAGTGTCTACCGTTACAGTAGATTTTGAACAGATCATTGGAGAAACCTATATCGAAGGCGACCAAGCAGCGTTGTGGTCTGCCATTGAATTGGGCTCAGCGCACGCATGTGGTTCCAGAAGTTTTCTAGCGGAAGCCGAAGCCTGTATCGACATCAGTAGCCTTGTTCTTGAAGGAACCCTGACAGTAACCTCAAATATCGATCTAGATTCTGAGCCTCAAGTCTTTGATGTCTCTGGAAGTTTGGATGTTTTTGGAAAAGCATTGGACAATGGTGAGGTGCGGGTCAACAACGACGATGTCGAAGCCTCTTGGAGTGCGACGTTTGATACCGAAGGCGAACTGGAAGGTTTTGCTATGGGATACATAGACTGAGAATACTGGAGAGAAGATACACTCCACAATCAACAAAATCTCAAGAGCACAGACTAAGACTGTATGGACACTCTTTTGGATCGATGTCGGATCAGCTCTGGGATCGATTCAGCCTTACTTGTTGCCCAATCCTTCGAAGCCAAAAAGTGGAATGCGGATCAATCGAACTCCGTTGCTCTGTGCATTGGGTAAAGCGCCCGCACGAATGTTGAGCTGAACACTTTGAAAGATGAGCTTTGGCAGATTGAGCTGTGCATCCCGCGCAGTTCTAAATTTCAAGAAATCTTCTTTAGGAGTGTGCGCCTTCAATTGTTTGTTGCTCGTTTTACAAGTACCAATAGTGGTTTCAAATGCCAAATCTCGACCACCAGGTTGGTAGTCATGCGCGACAAAGACCCGTGTGTCATCAG
>CALDQI010000886.1:0-8207 GCA_937911635.1 uncultured Pseudomonadota bacterium
CTGAAGGTGCTTATGGTCATTTAAATTCAGATTCTCTTGTTCTTGAAATTAAGAAAACGCTTAGTGCAGGTGAATTAACATCAATAACTTCTAATCAAGAAATAGATGCTGAGATACCTGGCGAATCTGATTACAGTTCAAGAGATTTTTTTCATTGGCTGCATGATGAAACATCAGAGCAATTCTCACAAGAGTTAAGGTTTATCAGTGAAGCAACTGATAGTGGGGAATGGATGATAGGTTTCTATTATCAGAATACTGAAACAGCAAATACCATGAATATTGGAAGATATTTTGTTGCGTTATCAAGATACTGATCGTGTGAAAGCATTGGGTCATATATGGGAACAGAATGGTGGACTGTGGCAGAAGATCGAAGATGATTCCGCAGTACCGATGTTGTCTGTATTGGATGTTTTGGCATTGTATACGAACCAACCAAAGAAAACCTATTCTGTGTACGCTAAAGACAGTGATCAACAGTTGGAGATCAAGGACCAACGTCTACTTGAATCGACCAAGATGAATCTATTTGCCATTCTATTGGCGGCATTTCCTGATGTGATAAAAAAAATCTCGGCTACAGAGTTCTCCCTGGTGTTTGGATTTGTTCCACCAAAAACGGGAAGTGTATTTTTTCAAAAAAGCAGAGGATTTATTGCTTTGCAATATCAGCAGTATCAACAACTTGAAGACAGTAAGAAAGCACTTGTCGATCGATGGGCAAACATACTGATAGACACTTATACAATGAAGCCGATACCTAAATTTTCGAACATAGGACAATAAGTATGATTATTCAACCAAAGATATTTCAAGTCGCATTTGATGCCAATGATTCCCAATCTAAATCGTGTATCCAGTTTTTGGATCAAATATCTAAGAGATTGGAAGGTGGTGAACTTCCAGAACTGAAAGAGAAGTTGGGTCTCAGTGACAACGGTATCGCCAAAGAAACCGACTATGAAGATGAGTCTGCTAATCATACTCTTTCGGATGAGAGTTCAAGTAAAGAGACTGAGGTTGGCTCTCCAGATAGAACGGATGTGTCCGTGGATACTGATGAGATTCAAAATCTGAAAGATCAGATTCAAGACTATGAACAAACTCTCACCGCCTTAAAAGAGAATTTAGAGACTCAACAGGAGAAACATCAGCTCGCGATTGACACGCTGAAAAATACTATTGCTGGTCACAAGACTACGATAGAAAAAAAAGATGAAGATTTAGAATCTGTACAGTCCATTCTTACCGAGAGTCAAAACACCCAGACCGATCTGAATCAGCAACTTACCGAACGGACGATTGAATATGACCAATTGGCACAACGATATCAAACGTTGGATGAAGAACACAAGGATTTACAAACAGAATTAACGCAACAAAAGGAACAAAATACTGCCCTTCAAATGACACAAGAGCAGACAGAAGAGGCCCGACAGAGGGTTGTGACAGAGCTGAGTATGGTATCGCTGGAAAAGGAGAGCGTTACCTTAGAGTTGAAGACAAAAGAAGGCATGGTTAGCAAACAAAAAAAAGAAATGCAAAATTTAAATCAACAACTAACAGATCATATCCAGCTCTTAGCCATTGATAAATTGGCGACACTAGAGCGTTTTTGCACCAACAATAGAGAGTTGGCTCAAGAATTGAACGTAACCGAGCAATCACGGTCATGGCCACAACGATTAACAATCATGAAATATCTCAAAAATCCCCAACAGTTACAAATCTTTTGGCAAACAATAGGGGGGATGGATACCCCACTGAATCCTCTTCGAATTGATGCGCTCGAAACGGCGATTGATCTATTCAATGCTCAAAATATCAAAAAACAAGCCACTATACAAAAAGTATCGATCGGTGATACCTACAATTTTCATCAGCATGACAGCAATAAACATGGTGGTCATGGCAATCGAATTGCCGAGGTCTATTGTTATGGTTTGCAAATCACAGCATTTGAACCATTATTGCCAATTGTTAAACGAACACGAACCTAGAACCATGTCTTGATCACAAGGAGAAAGTGATGCGCGTATCTCATTTCTATATTCACAAAAAATTATACCAAATGATTGTTCAAGATGAACAGATGCATCGATGGTTGTTGTTCTCTACACGGTCTGATTTTACCAATACAGTGTATTTAATGGATTTACAAACTGGTAATGTATGGTTGGATCAGGACCCTGTGGATATCGTCAAACAACTGGAAGAGTTTAACCTTCCTAAGGCATATGAGTTGCGGGCTATAATGGATGAACACAGCAACTTTCCAAGACAAAACATGTTCGATCGTCTACGTGAACATCATACACCATATTTGCGGCTGACCAACAATCAAACTTGGCATGTACAAGAGAAAAAAACAGTGGATGCTGCCCACAAATGCCAAGCCTATCCGATTAATCGTAAATTTAAACAGTCGCTTGAAGCTCAATACGGTGAGACAAGCAATGATAATAAAGCCAGTTTCTTTCCGGTTAAGACCCCTGAAAAATTACGGTTGATCAAAGAATATTTACACTCTCAAGGATATGGAAAAGTCAGGTGGAACATTCCGACAAAAGACAACATGGGTGCTTTTTTACCAGTGGTTAAACGTTTCTTGTTGAAGCAAGAGCAGTTACTCAATAATCGACCGGAACTGCCTGCTCATCGTATGACTACCAACCCCGACGAAGGGATTTGGAACCTAGCTCTGCAAGAGCCCCCTTCAGAAGAGTATTTGAAAATTGATCTCGATCAAATGTTGTACGGTACTGATTTTGAACACAGCATTAATGAAGATGCTGTCATCGCGATTGACTTTGGAACTTCCAGTACAGTTGTCGCTCGTGCAAAAGGAAATCAAGTCGATTTGTTACCGATTGGATTACAAGACATTCATAGTCAATTGCACTCAGAGGTATTTGAAAATCCCACAGTATTGGAATTCTTGGATGCTGAGGGTGCAACGATAAATTGGCGAGCGTTACCTTACCGTCCGATGATGCAATGGAAGCAAGTGCTTTGTTCTCATGAGGCCCAAAAAAACTTTCGGAAGAATGTTCGTAACGTGACAGATCCATTGCAGATTGCACGGATGATCTCTAATATTAAAACATTGGTTCGCGAAGATATTCCAAACTCTCAATGCCAAGTTCGTGACCAACATGGTCAAGTGTTTAATATTGATTTACCCGATGCATCTGAATTCACATTGCACGAGCCAGTTGCGATATCCAAGGACTATCTTCTAGATCCGATTGAAATGTATGCTTGGCACATTGGTTTAAACCTCAATAATCACGCTAACGGTCTGTATTTGAAATATCACTTGACCTTTCCTGTGCAGTACTCAAGGCAAAGCAAGGATAAAATATTGGCATCCTTTCGGCGTGGATTGTTGAGATCGATGCCAGAAGCTCTATTCTTTCACGAGGCTTACCAGACATTTTCGGTTACCGAAGTGGCTACCGAACCGGCAGCATTTGCCGCGGCAATTTTAGATGAGCATGAAGTGGATCCCGATGATGACAATGACAATGGAACGGCATTTGCAGTCTTTGATTTTGGTGGTGGAACCACTGATTTTGCCTATGGGTATTGGCGTTGGGCAGATGAAGATGATGTGGAAGAACGAGGGTATCAATATGTACTGAATCACTTTCATCCTTCGGGGGACATTGATTTGGGTGGGGAAAACCTGGTGTGGTCACTGGCTTACAGAGTATATTCGGATAACATTGAGCGGATGCGTGATGAACAAATCCCTTTTCATCGACCGGCTTTTGAACCCGACAAACCTGGTTTTGAACACCTTCTGCGCAGCAACTATCAAGCCCGTACCAATCGTCATTTACTGATTGAGCAAATGCGTGAACTTTGGGAGAATCCCACGCAGTTTATTACAAAATATACAGATGATGAAGAAGACGGAGAACCGGTTGGTGACATTGTCGAATCGATAACACGAACACTTCAGATGATCGATGTCAACAATGAAAAACGGACTCTAAATTTAACGGTTGATGTAGCAGCACTGCAAACTCTGTTGCAGGAGCGAATTCACAAGGGAATACAAGATTTCTTTTTACAGATGAAACAGGCTTTTGCAGAAGATCCTCCAGATACAGTGGAAGTATTTTTGGCTGGGAACTCTTGCAAATCAAAGATTGTACAATCTATTTTTCAATTGGATCTAGATGAGGACGATCGAGATTATTCTCACTTTTGGGAAGATTGTCCGGAGATTAAGTGTCAGTTTGTTGGTCAAACCGGTGATTTGAATGGAAAGACTGGTGTGGCCTTGGGTATCTTGAAACTGCGTGAAGGAGGGCAGATACTGGAACGCAGTCCGGTCGATGCTGGACTTCCATTTGCTTGGATTGTTGGTCGAACCAAAAAAGGTCGTTTCCAGCCACTACTGAAATCAGACAGCCTCTATGAGGAGTGGATAGAAGTCGGACCCATCGCAGCGAGTGGAGTATTCAGACTGCTGTATACAAAAAATCCAGTGTCTTTGGAAATCGATGATAAAGATAGACCGATGTTAAAAGCCAAAGATACCAGTCTCAAGTCTAGGGATATTCGTTTTGCGAATTCCAGTCCAAGAGATTCGGTTTATGCCCGTCCGATCTCTCCCAATGTGATAGAAGTCTGCATTGCTGATCGAGAGCCTGATGGGACAGAGTACATCCAAGAAATAGAGTTTTGAGAACCATGCGCACTTTCACCGAACGCTTACAACTAGGGCTTTGTGATCCCAAGATACAATCAAAACTGGAGCATATTCGTCAACAAAATCTACCGAAGGTTGACATGGATGACACTTTTGCCACTCACCCAGTATTTGGCTTGGAAGAGCTTGCTATTGGGGTTCAGGAGGTTCAGCAAACGGCCGTCAAAAGAACCGTAGAAGGCTTTATCCCTGTACAGGAGAAACAGTCGAAGTTGCGTTGGATTGGGAATAGCAAATATCAAAACAACCGTCGACGAGCCATTCATACTGCTTCATTTCAGTATTCAGGTTTGGTGACCGTTACTGACTGGGAGCGATTGGTTGGTTGGTTGCCCTCTGACGTCACTTCTCAACCAGAGCATCCTATATCTGTAGGATGGTTGGATGCAGTGTTGTTTTCCAATCAGTATTCCCGTGCTCTATTTTTGGATCCAGTCTATGAATTCGATAGACCGGTAGCTTTTAATTTACCTGTTGCGGAACAAGTAGAGATTTTAGCGAATATGAAAGCCCATATTTCAGGCAATGGCTTTCGTTTGCCCTCAGAGATTGAATGGGAAATTATACTCGGCGATGACGTACCGACATCGATTACACACTGGGAATGGTGCACCAATCTCTTTTCACCAACGCCCCCAACGGAATTGGAGCAAAGATTAGAGTACTCTCATGTCTGGCGAACTATTCGGGGTGGACAGGGTAAGACATCACAATCGGCTCGATTATTTGAACGTCAAGAGATGTTGGGGTACCAGCGTTTGCAAACGCTTGGTTTTCGTTTACTTCGTCGATTGCCAGAGTAAATATAGCGTTGGTATACCAATCTGTTTTATGTGGGTAAATGTATACACACATTTACCCTAGAACACCTTCTACCAGATGGGTATTAAGTGGTCCGTATGGCTTCGAGGATATCCAATTGTTTGGATATCTCTTCAACAGCAGCTCTCTTTTCTTCGGTTGTTTGCGTCAACGATTGTTCTACCGTATTGTAGAGAGCTACCTTTTCGTCTAGCGCAGACCGCTGGATTTCGGCATAGGCTGCGGTAAATTGTTTTGCAAACTCATGTTCCACTCCCAAGAGTCGTGCTTCCAAACGTCGATGAGCACGTTGGATAGAGTCTGTAATCGCACGCGTGACAACTTCGTTGAGGTGCTGTTGCTTTTGTTGTTCTTGAACTTGTTGCCACTGGGTGAATTCAGTTTGCCTTTTCTGTAGTTCGGCTTCTTTCTGCTGCAATTTGATTTCCAATCGTCTCTTTTGTAGGGCATCTCCTTCTGCTTGAAAAATTTGCGACTTGATATGTTGTACATGTTCCTGTACGGTTGTCATTTCAGTATTGAGTAGGTTCATTTGCTCTACTTTTTTAGCTGCGATCTCTGGATTTTCGACTTGATATTTACGATCAAACAACCCACCAATTTTTTCGCCCCAATATCCTGCTGAGAACTTTTCAAGGACCCCTGCGATTTGACTGACGCCACTATTTTTCATTTTATTTTGCAATTTAGGGTCTTCCAAAATGGGGATGCCAAATTTTCCCAATATATTGGTCTTGCGAGTATTGATAGCGATCTCGACGGCTGTACCGATTGTCTTTCCTGCTTTGGTGATTGACGCACCTTCTTGAATCAATTTGGCCGCTTTGGCACCTTTGACAATGGTTGAACCTAATTTGCCACCTTTACCAATCCATCCGGCAACTTTCGCTCCAGCAGTAGCAGGATTGACTACCAATAACCCAATGTCGGCAATATTACCGATCGCTGAACCAATTTTAGTACCCCATCCACTGGAACGCGTTTCCATTGGAACCACGATATTGCTGACTTCGGTGTGTGAATCGAGAATCATTTGGTACTGTGCCTGTTGTTCTTGCAGTACCTCTTGCATGAGAGTGATGTCTTGTATTTCGGTTTCTACATTGGAACGTTGCAATACAGCTATTTCCAGCTGGAGTTCTTGTAGTTTTGCCGCTTCACGAAAATCTTCAGGCTCTTGTTGATCGGTATAGGGGGGGGATATGTCAAGACTCGCCATATCTTCGAGTGTTTTAGGATTGAACCACTCTGTGTTTGAAGGAATACTGGCGATGTATGAGTTCATACTTTGATGGATCGTTTGTTCGAGTAGACTTAACCAACGACTCCATTCTTCATCAGTATAATTGGTATCCAAATTTGTGGTGTTTAGTTCCCCGCAACGTTGTGTAAAATCAGCAACCGTTTGTGTTTTGAGGGTGTTCATTTGAGAGGACAACGTCATCCACTGCGTACGCTTGCTCTCTCTCAGAGAGGCTTTGAATTCCAATACTTGTTGTCGTTGTTTTAATAATTTTCGTTCCACATCGGTGACATTGTCATCAACAGCAGACTGGCGCAGTTGATGTTCTTCGGTCAGTAATTGAATTTCCGTATTTAATAGGTGCTGAAATAGAGTTTGAAATCGATGCAGACGGATGTCTTCTTTTTGTAAGACCGATTCGGATATCAGTGATTTTAATTGGTCTAGACCACGATTTTTATGCGCAGACACCAGATGAAGTTCACCAGTGTAACCGGCATCTTCCAGAGCCTCTTTATAGGTTGTGAGAGCCAAGGAAATGTTGTCGTCATCATATTTGTTGATGATGACGTGTATGGTCTTGCCCATTTGTACGAGACGCCTGATGTTCTCTTGATCTGCAGCCCCTGGTCCGGTCAATGTCAGGAGGTAAAAGACGATGTCAGATGTTTCCAATTGAGCATTCAATACCCGCCGACGCTCAGGATCGTTACCACTTGTTCCCGGTAAGTCGATGACTTGAATATCCTTTAAGAATGGGCTCGGATAGCCAACCATCAGAAACCCATCGCCATGATCAATCGAGCCATCAGAGATACCCTGCATCGTTTCACGAGAGATGACTGTATTGTCATCTTCTTGTAAGAATAGATAGTGTGGTTCACTGGCAAATGAGAGGATGGTTGGTTTGGCAGTTTTTTCTTCAATGGCAACCGGTAACAAATCATCATCAATCAAAGCATTTAACAAACTACTTTTCCCAACCGAAAAGGAGCCTGTAAGGCTTAACTTTAGATACTGGGTGTCTAGGACACTCGCATATAGCTCTTTGTAGGCTGTTTGAAAACGTTCGGTACAGATGTGTAAAGATTCTTGTGAGAGCATCAGATATCCTCTTTGTCAAACAATGATGGGATTTCGATATCTTTTAATTGGGTGGCCATTTGCAATTGCGCTTGCAGATTGCTTTCGAGATTGTCTAGCTTTTGCAAATAGAGTTCGACTTGTTGTTGTCCTTCTTTGAGAATTGTTTGGACTTGTTCTAAGGCCTGTTTCTTTTCTTTGCTTTTGTTCAAGAACCGTTTGTGTACTTCTTCGGTCATCCGATCTAAATGGGTTTCAAATGCCAAATCGATCGCCTCTTCTACAAACTGTTCGAGTGCCTCAATACGAGAGTTGAGGGTTCCAATTGATTGG
>CALDQI010000887.1:0-5966 GCA_937911635.1 uncultured Pseudomonadota bacterium
CTTCTTCTACAAACCCATCTCCATCGTTGTCTAGTAGAACGATTAAATCCGAACCATCACAATCTTGATCTATCCCATCATTCGGTATTTCGATTGCCCCTGGGTAAACTAACGCATCGCCATCATCACAATCTTCGTCCTCATCGAATCCGTCCAAGTCACCATCGACAATACTAACATCATCCGAACCATCGCAATCTTGGTCAATACCATCGTTCTCAATCTCGGGAGCCCCTGGATACACTGACGCATCGTTATCATCACAATCTTCAGTTTCATCGAATCCATCTCCATCATTATCGATGACAACTATTAAATCCGTACCGTCACAATCTTGGTCAATACCATCGTTCTCAATCTCGGGAGCGCCTGGATATACAGCTGCATCATTGTCATCACAATCGAACACATCAAAGACACCATCTCCATCGTTGTCCAACAGGACCGCATCCTGTCCATCACAATTCTGATCAATACCGTCAAATGGAATGTCAATGGCTGTTGGATTGATATCTGGATTGTCATCATCACAATCTACATCTTCATCAAACCCATCTCCGTCATTGTCTACAACAACTATCAAATCCGAACCATCACAGTCCTGATCAATTCCGTCATTTTCAATCTCGGGAGCACCTGGATAAATGGTGGGATCGCTATCGTCACAATCATCTTCTTCAACGAAACCATCACCATCAGTGTCTACTACAACAACCAAATCCGAACCGTCGCAATCTTGATCAATACCATCATTCGGGATCTCGATTGCCCCTGGATACACCGAGGCGTCATTGTCATCACAATCTTCGTCCTCATCGAAACCATCCCCGTCGTTGTCGATGACAGTTATTAAATCAGAACCATCACAGTCTTGATCAATTCCGTCATTTTCAATCTCGGAAGCACCTGGGTAGATGGTGGGATCGCTATCGTCGCAATCATCTTCTTCTACAAACCCATCTCCATCGTTGTCTAGTAGAACGATTAAATCCGAACCGTCGCAATCTTGATCAATACCATCATTTGGTATCTCTGAAGCACCAGGATTTACTGACGCATCACCATCATCGCAGTCTATATTTTCGGTATATCCATCTCCATCGTTGTCATAGAGTACAATCAAATCCGAACCATCACAGTCCTGATCAATTCCGTCATTTTCAACCTCCGGAGCTCCCGGGTAAATGGTACCGTCACTTGGATCACAATCTCCGGCTACAAATCCATCTCCATCTCCATCCAAATTGATGGAGTCCTGACCATCACAATCCTGATCCACACCGTCATTTTCAATCTCGGGAGCGCCTGGATACACCGAGGCGTCATTGTCATCGCAATCTACATCCTCATCAAATCCATCACCATCAGTGTCTACTACAGCTATTAAATCCGAACCGTCACAATCTTGATCAATACCATCGTTCTCAATCTCGGGAGCGCCTGGATATAC
Organism: uncultured Pseudomonadota bacterium; assembly: GCA_937911635.1. Taxonomy (GTDB): domain Bacteria; phylum Myxococcota_A; class UBA796; order UBA796; family UBA796; genus CAJWHX01. The sequence continues at coordinate 1,451 of CALDQI010000887.1, forward strand.
AGCTGCATCAAAGTCATTACAATCAATCGTTTCATCAAACCCATCACCATCACTATCGATAGTAGCGATCAAGTCTACCCCATCACAATCCTGATCAATACCATCATTCGGCAATTCCGGAGCACCAGGGAATGTATTGGGATCCGTATCATCACAGTCAACCGTGTCGCCAAATCCATCGCCATCGTTATCTGTACCCACTACACAATCGCCATTGTCAAAGTTGAGTGCTAAACAAGAGAAGTCCACTCCATGTCCATTGTATGTATAGATCCCTTCATCGCAGACACCGTCACCAAGCCAACTGGTGGGTGAACAGTTCCCATTGCAATCTTCTGTTTCAAACGCAGCACACTCTTCAGCAACGCCGTCTACACCATCACAGTTCTGATCGATACCATCACCGGGAACTTCCGGTGCACCTGGGTATATATCCGGCTCTGTATCATCACAATCATCCTCTTGTGAAAACCCATCACCATCCAAATCAAGTCCAAAGATAATCTCATCTACGCCATCGCAATCTTGATCGATGGCATCACCTGGAATCTCTGGTGCCCCTGGATAAATCGACGGGTCAAATGGTTGACAGTCATCCGGATCGTCAAACCCATCGCCATCAGTGTCACTGCTAACTGGCTCATCGACACCATCGCAATCTTGGTCAACACCGTCTCCCGGTATCTCTGGAGCTCCCGGATATATAAATGGATCCGCATCATTACAATCGATAATATCAATGAATCCATCACCATCGTTATCGTTTCCTTCGGCATCTACACCGTCACAGTTCTGATCAATCCCATCACCGGGAATATCAGGAGCCGTTGGATTGATATTAGCGTCAGTGTCATCACAATCTACGTCGACTGTAAAACCATCCCCATCACCATCGAGCAATGTAGCATCGACACCATCACAGTTTTGATCAATCCCGTCGTTTGGAATGTCGATTGCGTCAGGATTAATATTCGGATCTTCATCATCGCAGTCATTCGTGTTGAGGAACCCATCCCCATCGATGTCTTCTTCTACGACACTACAATCCCCTTCATCGAAATTATACTCTGAACAAGATAGATCTACAAACACACCGTTGTATTGATAATTTCCATCATCGCAATAACCATCTCCGAGCCAGTTCTCTGGGACGCAGTACCCGTCACAATCCACAATTTCAAAATCTGAGCACTCGATGTCATCTAGACCATCGCAGTTTTGATCAATCCCATCTCCAGGAATCTCGTTCGCATTGGGGTTGATTGCTGCATCGGTATCATCACAATCTATATCTTCAGTAAATCCATCACCATCATTATCAGCGAGTACAGACTCACAATCCCCTTCATCAAAATTCAAACTCTCACAGTTGAAGTCAACCTCTTGACCATTGTACTCATATACTTTGTCATCACAAGCACCATCACCCAACCATTCCAACGGTGCACAGTGCCCGTTGCAGTCCTCGACTTCAGAGTCTCTACACTCTACCGCCGCTATTCCATCAACACCATCACAATTTTGGTCGATATCGTCACCCAAAGGATCCTCTGCGCCTGGAAAAACTGCTGGATTTCCATCGTCACAATCTTCATCTTCGAGATACCCATCACCATCATTGTCAAAGAGCTCAGCCGAAGGTTCTCCTGATGGCTCGTAGGTATCGGTTGAGTTAACCGGGTCTTCATCAATTCGGGTATTCTCTTTGGTTCGTGAACACGCCAAAATCAACGTCAAGGGTAACAAAAATCGCACGAGAAACCTCCCAGTTCCAATGCTCTAAATGTAGCATAGCCACATACCAGATACAAATCGGGAACTGAATTGCTTTATCGACAATCATTAATGACAATTTAACGTTTGGGTTTCGAACCCTCGTCACACATTGACAATACACCACACTGTAGGTGGATTTATTGACGACCACCTGGTGATGCCTTTCTTCTACTCAATGAATACCGGCCGCCATGTGCCAATACGTGCAGTCGAACACCGATCAATTCAACCGGCTCTCCTTCTGAAGCGTACGCCATGCTTGAATATTCCAAATCGTTGACATCAACGATGGTAACTGCACCTGCACCAACCACACGAACCACATTGTCCGGTCCAATAAATGCCGCTGTATCTTCATCCAAGCCGATCCCCTGTACAAAGGGGTTGTACGCTAAGGCAGCCATCAAACGTCCAAGACGATCTCGTTGACGAAAATGCTGATCCACCACAATCCGATTGGTCAATCCCAACCCAGGAGCCAAGGTAACCTTTCCCGCAATCGGAGTGGTTCCTTCAGCACCAAACGCAATCATATGCTCACTAATAAATGCAGCACCTGCACTCGTTCCCGCCACGTGAACGCCTCGAGCATTCGCACGACGAACTTCTGTCGCTACAGTCGTTCCACCCAAGATTGTCGACAATCGAAGTTGATTGCCACCTGTCATAAAAATACCCGTACAATCTTCAAAGACACTTCTGTCCAAATCTTCAGCATCTCGACGCGTTTTGATTGGCAGCACCACCGCATGACCACCTAATTTTTCGAACAGATCTTTGTATCTAGTTCCAGTATCATCCAACATTGAGGCAGTAGGGATGATTAAAATATTACTGCTTTCTCCTCCAGACAAATCCAAGAACCGTGAAAGGATGGCTTTATCCTTCAGTTTGTCTTCTGCTCCACCAATGGGAATAATAAAACCACGAGAGCCTGGTTCAAGTTCTGGGGATGGCATATTATCTCCTTCGGTCAAAGTATGTTCCACAAAATGTGGAATTTCTGTGATGCCATTATTAAAATTTAACCTACAATGCAACCATATCCGACCTTTTTCTCGTTCAAACATCGCTAAAACAGGTGTCAATCTTTAAAGGATCAGATACAATATTTTCATCGTTCGTTGAGGAAATCTATGACAGGTAGCATTCATGTATTGGGCCCCCAAGACTCTGACTCTAATCTAACACATGCTGTCAACATGTTTTGTCCGCAAGGAGACATCGCTGTCATCTCTGCAGGATGGAGGTATGACGAGTGTGAACTGCAAGACCTACAGCGTAAATTGGAGCGTCGCATCAGGCACATTCCTCTATATGAATGGTTCGATGCCTTGGGTAGTCTTGAACCTGAACTCTCGGGTCTACATCGGATTAGACAACGACGTATCTTAGACTATAAAAAAGTGTACCGAATCAACTTGGACGCTGCTCAAAACAGCTGGAAAGCCATACACAAGCTGTATCGAAGTAATCCTAGCACCTATGCCAGGGACGAGCGCGAAGCCTGTAAACATGTTCAAAGCGTAGACCGCACATGTCTAAAGCGCCTCAGACAGATCAAACATGAGTTTGATTCCATTCTCAGCCCATGGCTACATGACTCTGCCATGCCGCTACATGAGCAGATCATCGATATACTAGACCGATGCTCTGGACTTATCATCACTGGCGGTCACGTTGCAATATTGCGCAACCGATTGGCATTTTTCGGCCTTGGAGAACTTCTTCCCAATTTTATCATGGAAGGAAAGCACATCTTCGCTTGGTCCGCCGGAGCAATGTGTTTGACCGACCAGATTGTGCTATTCCACGACAACCCTCCTTGGGGCGAAGGACGCACAGAAATTTTGGATACTGGAATGGGATTGTTGCCCAAAACGGTTCTCTTGCCCAACGCCACAAATCGTTTAGACCTTCACGACTCGAACAGGGTGGAACGATTTGCCAAACGCTTTTACCCCAGTATATCGATTTGCTTAGAAGGAGGCTCCCATCTAATATTTACGGAGCAAGGAGTCTATGATCGAAGTGCAAAGCGGAGTGCGTTTCAGTTGTCTGTAGAAGGGACCAAATTGGCGCTGGAGAGTGTATGACCCTCATTGCCCACCTCAACCAATCGATCCAAAACGATCGGTCCAATCAAAAGGAACTCTTTGAAACCTTCATTGAAGACCACGACTTTCCACTGGTCGAACCCGGACGGATCACCTTCTTTTATTGGTCTATGGAACTGGTTGATACCGTCTTCATTCAACATTCCATCCATGGGTTAGAAAGACGGCAGGAATTGCAACGACTGGCCGGTACCAATGGCTTTTGGCTAACCATTCCACTACCAGATGAATCTCGAGTCGAATATCAATACATTCTACGTAAAGGAACCCAAGATATCTTGACACTGGATCCTCAAAATCCACGAAGAGCCCTACACCATGGTGGAGAAAAATCCGTCTGTGCATTGTCTGGATACCAAGTACCCGAATGGACACAACCAAAAGACAAACACAGACCTGGAAACATTGAGCACATCGAATTCTTCTCAGAGATTTTCGCAGAAACAAAAAGTCTCAGTGTCTATTTACCAAACGAACATCAAGAGCACAAACGCTATCCTCTTTTGCTGTGTTTGGATGGAGACGACTACTGTGATTATGGCGATATGAACACAGTACTCGACAATCTGATGGGAGCCAATGAGATGCTTCCCACCATTGTTGTATTTATCGGCTCTACAGAT
>CALDQI010000888.1:0-6276 GCA_937911635.1 uncultured Pseudomonadota bacterium
CCACTAACGCCACTTACACACTTTTGCGCTTCATTGTAAAACTGCTTCACTCTAGGCAGCACAACACTAATCTTTCGAAATTCGTATTGAGCCTTTTCCGTAGTTGTAGCTTGCAAAACTCCAGGCAAAGCGCCCTCAGATATATCCTTCAGAACTGACACGGAAGCTTGCTTGGCTGACACGCACTGAATCAGAACAGAATCATTGGACTGCTGTGCTTCGGTCGCCAACGCATTGATCTCTTGATTGATGGACTTGATTTCTACAACCATATCTTTGGCTTGTTCGCCCATCTCTGCGATGCTTTGGGCAAAAGCATTTGTCGACAAGGCCAGCATGGTTAATAACAATCCAGATTTTAGGAAACTCATAAATTCCTCCAAGAGTAAAACCAGTATAACATGTTTTCGACAGGAGATCAGCAATCTACCCATCAAAATAACAATCGTCTCTCTTTTGTAAAACTAAACAATTATTGCAGATTGCTAACACTTAATTTTTGGGGCTCAATGCAAATGGAAGAACCGCTACATCAGAACATTCACCTGGGAACTTCCAGCGACGAATCTTCTTCTCAATACATGAGGCCACTTTAGAGTCTCCAGTACTGTTTTTGATCAATGATGTACTAGATACAGCACCATCCATGATTTCAACTTCGATCTCAACACGACCTTGTACAGCAGGATTGCTTTTCAAGCTAATATCATGACACGTTTTGACCTGACTTAGGTACTTACGAACAGTTCTATTGATCCCATCTGAGCAAGACCCCATCATTGTGTCAATCTTCTGCACTTTCGCCACACTCTTCGGAACAACAGTCTTTGGTCCTGAACCAACAGTGGCAGAACCACCTTTTCCATCAGCTGAAACAACACCAACCGTGGTGGTTGCTTTACCACTTTTGTCCATCTGCCCTTTCACTGTCATTTGTGCATCGTTCACAGCCATCTGACCATCCGTCACACCATCTAAAACTTGATCCAGGTCTACATTCGCTGCATCACCACCACCAAAGGCTGATGTCACAACACCATTCCCTTCACCAATTGTTCCAATAGCTTGGAAGAGGAATGACTTGCTAACAGCGTTCTCCGCCGCCGCTCGTGCTTCCTTGTCCATGTTGGCTGAAGTTGTAGCCTTCTTCGTGACTTCTTGCTTTTCTTTCGGAGTTGGCTTATCTGTTGGCTCAGGCTTTTCTGCTTCTTTTGTCTCTACCTTTTCAGCCACCTTATTTGGATCGACCACTGCATTTTCATCAGTATCCGGCTCTTCTATTGGTTCTTCAGGTTCTTCAGGCTCTTCCACCTCTAGATCCAAATACTCAGCAATCAAATCTTCCACTTCTTCTTGACCGAGTAGTTCTGGTCTCTTTTGATCAGCGACCCACCATATCAATCCTGATGCCACAAGTGAGAAGAAACAAATCAAACTCAAAAATATGACATCATCGTCATCTAAGTCTGAGGCTATCTCATCGCCTTTTTTATGCTGTACTACAACTGCTGGTGTACTCACCGACTGGAAAAGAAATCCGTACTCACCGATTTCTACTTTCCCCTTGCACATCTCCGGTAACGAAACCTGATAAATACCGCGCTTTTCAATAGCTCGTATTCCACCGACACTGTCTCCATTTCTCAATGCATCCAATGTTACAGTCGAATCACTAATCTGAATCACGCCACTCATCTGATCTGTGAACAAAAAATGATACATATCATTTTTGTATTGAAAGAGTTCGTACCGTTCACCAGTGATAGATTCAATACCTGGTACAGAAAACAAATTGGATTGCAAAGAGCCAATGGTGACTGACTGACCAAAGTTGACTAGGCGCTCCTCAACTATCTGTCGATCACGAGCAACACCAACACGCAACACCCAAATTTCTTCGGATTCATGACTGGATTGTGAGGCTGTGGTCTTAGCCATAATTCCCTCTCGTTGTAAGTGTACACTCAACCAATCGGAGCAACAGTGAAAATCTCAAAAAGTATAACAAAATAAAATTCAAAAATAAAGAAGAAGGGACATTGTCCCTTCTTAATGCCTCTACATTATTCGCCAGTCTTAATCACGACAAATTCGAAGTTGGAAAACTTGGCCTGGCCAGCATTGTACATCACATCTCGAACTACGGTGAATGGAATGTCCTTATCGATCTGAAACAAGATCTTTCCATCAAATCCACCAATATCATCTCGACCTGCCTTCTTAGCCAATGCGCCGATTTTATCAAACTGAGAAACGACATCTTGAAAAGCAACACCGAGACTCGGAACATCAAATCCACCACCTGGACGTTCAGCTTGTGGAATCCGATACATCTTTTGACCTGGATAACTTGGATCGTCGTAGGCTTCTAAATTTAGAATGCGCTTGTTGTCCACAATAATTGCATCCTTTGCCACAACAACATTCAATGCCACACTGGGCTGTTTGTCCGCCACAGACATCGGAAGTTTAAGGTTCGACGATGGAGTTACTGTTACCTCGGTAGCGGAAAAGGACTTCAACAAGAACACCAAGATAATGGTCATCATATCCATCATCGATGTAATATTGAGTTCTTCCGCTTCAGGGACTCTACGTTCTTTCTTTCCCATTGGTCGCTCCTTTATTGATTTGTTCCACCAGCGATTGATACGCTAGGAAACAACTTTGTACCATCATCTGAGCGTCTGGATGTATCCATCACTTTGACGAGTATCTCATACTTGATGTTGTTATCAGAGATCAGCACAACAGAGTCCGAATCACGGTCATCATCTTGTGCAGCTTTCTTGATTTGACCCAACTTTTGAGACAAATCCGACCAGTTATAATCGTCAACACCTTTGCAACGCGCATTGCTTTTACAAGGCACGTCAGGTTTACCCTTCTCTTCATCAGCATCATCAGTCTTCGCTTGACCAGGGTACAAGTACTCATTGGCACCCAAAATGCGAATTCCCTGATTTGTAACAGCCATTTTCAGCTGAAGGGGCGGCTTGTCTGGAATGTTATCTGGAGGAGCGGCAACACTCGGAGAGATAGCCGGCAGTGAAGTATCAATCACTGCCAGTTCCAAAGACTTAATAGCCATCAACAGTACTGGAATCAGAATTGTCACCAAGTTCATAATGGGAACCAAGTTTAACGGTTCTGGTTCTGGCATTTCTCGTTTTGACACGATTACCTCTTGGTTACAGGTTACTGTTTACTGTTTCAGACGGATTACTTAGCGGCTTTCGCGGAGAGACCTGCACGAACATCATTCAGAAGTTCTGCTGCTGATTGGTCAACTTGATCCATGATGCTAGAAACCATTGCAGTCAAGAATGCATTCCCAACAAGAGTTGGAATCGCTACAACAAGACCACCTGCTGTTGTATACATCGCTTTCGAGATACCAGCAGCCAACATGACTTGCTTTTGGTCAGCAGGAGCGTTTGCCACAGCGTCGAATGCTTCAATCAGACCAACGATGGTTCCCAAAAGACCAGAGAGTGTTGCAACGTTTGCAAGCATTGGAAGGAAAGCCATACGCTTGGTCAATCGTGGAAACTCAGTCAGAGTAGCTTGCTCTAATGCGCCTTCCATGTCCCTCATGTCTTTGCCAGGATTGCCTGCCTTCTGAAGACCTGCGTGCAATACACTAGGAAGAATTTGCTTCTTTTGCTTCAACTGAGCGCACTCTTGGATTGCATTGTTGAAATTTTGTGACTGAACTGATTTACGAACAACATTCATCAGCTTGGATTGATTTGATTTCGCACCAAAAATTACCATCGCACGCTCTGCCATGATCGCCAATGCGAATACGAACGAGATGATAATCGGGGCCATCCAAATGCCACCGTCTTGAATTGCCAAAATAATACTGGACATGGTATCTCCAAAAGTAAAGAGAGTTTGAGTTAAATAATGTTTGTAGGTTTATTAACACATGGGTGACAACTACACCACAGAGTAAAACATAGTCAATGAGAAATAAAAAGTCATGCTTAGGTTGTTAGAATCCTGTCAGATCATATAAACAATCGGATTTTAAAGCGGATACTTCTCTAAGCTTTCTAATATCTTGGGAAGGAATGAATCGGTAAGTTGCAACTCATATGATTCAGTAACGTCATCCTTTGCCATCAAAATGGTTAGGTCTGGACGTTGGATTTCCCCTTGTACAACAAATCCTGTCTCCAAAGTATTTTCTTGAGTCGGCTCAGCCTCTTGTGCAAAGGCTGCAAAGACAAATAGTAAAAGGTACATCATATACTTCCCTGTAAATTCGAATGCCTATTCTTCATCGTCAGACGCCGACTCTTCTTGAGTACAAACGTTTTCAATGCAGCTTAAAGAAATGGCACACTGATCCGTCGACCCACACTCTTCACCCTCTAGAGTCGTCCCAAAGTCATCTTTAAACAAACACTCTCCCATCGATGCACAGACTTTATCATCTGCACAATCTGATTGCTGAGAGCAAGATAACTGTTGTTCATCACTGGGTGAGCCCCACCCAGATTCTGGCTGTTCGTTTTCATCTACTTCTGATGCATCCACATCGTCAGTGCCATCTGACGCTTCTTCAGATGTGGACGGCAGGGAGTCCTCTACAGTTTGTGGCACATCTCCTGATACGCCTTCTGTGGTTGGCGTATCCGGTGCTCCCCAAGTATCTTCGGTGGTATCATCTGTGTTGGTCTCTACCATGGAATCGGAGTCTTGTGAATCGTCAACTGCGTCCTCTATAGTATCTGCGTTCTCACTGCCATCACCTTCACCTTCTGCAGACTCTTCTGAGGGATCACCCCATCCATTGCCATCACTTTCATCAGGCTGTTCGTCTGTAGAAGACTCTGGTGTCGATGCCTCTGGTTTGTCTGTGTTTATGTCCTCTGAGGGGTCACTTACAGAATCAACACCACTTTCATCAGTGGATGTATCCTCACTCTCTGTCGACTCGGAAGACTCAACAGGATCTTCTGCACTATCTTCTGTACTATCTTCGACGCCTTCTTCGACGCCTTCTTCCGCACTATCTTCAGAGCCTTCTGCTTCTTCAGCAGCCCGTGCAGCCTCTTCTTCTGCTCTCTTCTTAGCGGCTTCCTCACGTCTGCGACGAAACAGATCTCGAAGTTCTTGTTGCTTTTTCTCTTTTAAATATGCCGCTTCGCTTTCTTGAAATTCAGAACGCCAAGCATCCACAACTACAGTATTCTCACCACCTTCATCGACATATCGATCCAGCAACTCAAAAGCCTTTGTATACTCGTTGCGATAATCGGCTTCCAGAACTGCAAGATTTAACAGGGGTTCGGGGTTGGAAGGATTTAACTGGTAAGACTCTTTGTATAATCGCTCCGCCTCGTCAATCTCGCCCAATCCTCGCTTTGCAACCCCATGGGCATTGAGTAACGCTGCGTTTGATGGATCCAGCTTCAATGCCGCATCCAAGGTTTCATTTGCAGCAGACCACGCTCGATTTTGCAACTGGAGAAAAGACAAGTACATTGCTGTTTCAATTAGAGTAGGATCCAACTCTAGAGACTTTCGAAAGGCTCGTTCTGCCTGTGGGAGTTTTTCTTGTGCATAATATACTTGTCCAAGAATCGACTGTAATTTTGCATTCTCACTACCATTCCGAGCCGCCGCCTGTTGCAAGACAAACAGAGCCTTATCCAACTTTCCTTGCTCAAGATAAACAGCACCGACTTCACTGTAAGCCGCTACATTGTTCGCATTTTTACCAAGTACTTGCTGTGCGTAGACAATAGCCTCTTCAAGCATTCCCATTTTGCGTAAACAAGCAATCTTTCCTGCACTGAGATCTGGGTCCTTCGGAGAGTGTGTCAGTCCCTCTTCATAGATCGAAATCGCGTCTTGATATTGACGACTCCGCTCCAACATGACGCCCAAATTAACCCATGCTTTGGAAAAGGTTGGATCAATCTCCACAGCGCGCTCGAAGGCCTTTTGAGCCGCGCGTTCATTTTCAAGTGTTAACTGAGCAACCCCGATATTATAGGGAACCTCTGGGGATTTCTGATTGTCCTTATCTAGATTTTGCAGATCGTCTAGACCCATTTGTACAGACTGCTCATCCCCTGTCAATAAGGCAACTGCGTTGTTAACATTGTCAGCGAAAATGATCTCTGCTGGTGAATTTTTTGCTTGTGATTTCTCTTCTGAAGGAGTTGACTCAGTGGGTAAATCCGCTGACACTTCTTCTGAAACCGTCTCTATTTCAGTGACTGTCTCGACGACAACAGGCACAGGTGCCTCTACTAC
>CALDQI010000889.1:0-2185 GCA_937911635.1 uncultured Pseudomonadota bacterium
CATCATCAGTCTCATTCCCAGGCAAAACACCATTACAGGTATTGGGAATACCATCGCAAATCTCTGGTGCACCGACATATCTGCCTAAGCAAGAGTCATCACAATCGTCTCCACCGATAACAGAAGATACTCCTTTCCATCCTGTGGGATCAATGGTGCATTCGACATATCCATCACCATCATCATCAGTCTCATTTCCAGGTAAATAACCGTTGCAGGTGTTGGGAATACCGTCACAAATCTCTGGTGCACCGACATATTGTGTACTCTCCGAGTCATCACAATCATTTCCACCCACTACATTGGCATCACCATTCCAACCATTGGAAGCAATGGTACATTCTACATATCCATCACCATCATCATCTGACTCTGCCAATGGTAAACTCGCCCCACAAACATTGATGAGACCATCGCATAGTTCTACAGCTGTTGGACTAATATCAGTATTGGAATCATCACAATCATCCCCACCAACGACATTGAGGGTGCCTCTCCATCCACCTGAATCAATCGTGCACTCTACATAGCCATCTCCATCATTATCCACTTCATTGGCGTTCAACACGCCAACACAAGTATTCGCCTGACCATCGCAAAGTTCTGCAGCATTTAAATAAACGGTATCCAATGAATCATTACAGTCATCGCTATTTTGGACATATCCGACGGGTTGGTCACACGCACTCATGGTCTCACTGGGATCACCATAACCATCACTATCCGCATCCAAATACCATGTGATCTCATTTAAAGAACCACTCTCATCTGCAAATCCATCACAATCGTTGTCTTCACCATCGCAAAACTCTACGGCACCAGGATAGGACATACCATTGATGTCATCGCAGTCTCCTGCTTGAGTCGCCCAATCTCCTGCCGGTTCAAAACAACTGTAGGTAATACCTGCGGAATCCCCATAGCCATCGTTATCAGAATCAATATACCAAACCGGTCCAATGCCATCGTCTGCCTCTCCATTACAATCGTTGTCAATACCGTCGCACACTTCATCCGCTAAGGGTGACCTAGAGTCATCTTCGTCGTCGCAATCGCCAGCATTGGTCACATATCCAACTCCTGGATTGCAATCGAAGGTGTATGTGTCTGGATTTCCAAAACCATCTCCATCTAGATCTTCATACCAATCATAGACAAGGTCTTCATCAATCTGTCCATCACAATTGTTGTCTTCATCGTCACATACTTCGTCAGCGTCTGGGAAAATATTGGCATCTTGATCGTTACAATCTTGATCATTGCCAACAACACCCTCATCCATTTCACACAGTTCGACAGGCTCATCCGGATCTCCAAAACCATCTCCATCGTCATCAAAAAAGTACTCTGTCAACAGTTCTTCATCGACAAATCCGTTGCAGTTATTGTCTAGACCGTCACATTGCTCCTCGGCGTCTGGGTAAATATTAGGGTTCTCATCATTGCAATCGACCGCACTGTTGTATCCGTCCCCATCCATATCTTGCGGACCGACAATACCTGTATCAACCTCTACATCCTTTTCTTCACCACAACCAATAGATACTATACAAACCATCCAAAATAAGATTATTCGCAAGGTAACCCCCCAAAATGCACATTATATGTATCAATATACCGTCATCTAAGGGTACTTGTCATCTATTGTATACGCATAAATAAACTGAGTTCCACAAATCATTCCGACTGTACAACACCTACACTTCTATAGAGCCTATTACACAGCCGTTTGATTGAGCTACTTCCAATGTCCCTTCCACTTTAGATCGGATGGGATCTCTTCCTATACAAGTTTACGTTACGTCAACGTTGCGAATCATCTTTGAGAAGATACTTGGAAAGAACCGTTTAATTAGAACACCGTACGTCTCTTTTCCACCAATACAGACTTCTTCTTTTTTCTTTCCCATAGCAACGACCATTTTCCTCGCAAAAACATCAGGAGTCATGCCTTTTTTTTGAGCGTCATCCATCGTTCCATGTACTGCGCCATCGCCAACCAATGCTCGACGTGAAATCTCTGTTTGAATGAATCCTGGACAGACCAATAGAATATCGACGCCTTGATCATGAACTTCTGCTCGTAGAGAATCAAAGAATCCATGGAGCGCATGTTTTGAAGCCGCGTATCCAGATCGTAAAGGAGTTCCAAATTTGCCAACAAGCGAAGTAATGGTCACTACCT
>CALDQI010000890.1:0-4693 GCA_937911635.1 uncultured Pseudomonadota bacterium
TGGTTTGCAAGAAGGCAATGATGGTAAAACCGTTGCGGTATACGATTTGGGTGGTGGGACGTTTGATGTGTCCATTCTTAAATTGAGTGATGGGGTTTTTCAAGTCTTGAGTACAGCAGGAGACACTCATTTGGGTGGGGATGACTTTGATCGTGCTTTGCTTGATGTTTGGCTTCGACAAACTGGGCATACGTACGAATCACTTGGGGATATTCAGTTGGCCTGGAAGCGTGCTGAAGAATCAAAACGTTTACTCAGTGATGCCGATAGAGCAGATCTGACACTTGAAGTGGAGGGACAAGCTGTTTCAGCGACGATTGAGCGTTCGATATGGGAACAAGAAATCCAGCCGTTACTCGAGAAAACAGGGGATGCAATACGATTGGCTCTTTCCGATGCTGACCTTGATAAGTCGAGTGTGGATGAGGTTGTACTTGTCGGTGGTTCAACGCGCGTTCCGGCTGTGCAAGCGTACGTGGAATCCTTGTTTGAGCGCAAACCACATTCCACCTTGAATCCAGATCAAGTGGTCGCTCTCGGGGCAGGAATGCAAGCGGATGCCCTCAGTGCTCAAAAGAGCATGGACGATGATTTCTTGCTTCTAGACGTACTTCCACTATCGTTGGGGATTGAAGTTGTGGGCGGAATTTCCGAGCGAATCATTGATCGGTGTACTGGAATTCCCACGACCGCAACCAAAACCTTCACCACCCATGCCGATGGTCAAACCGGTATGAAAATCCACGTTCTGCAAGGAGAGCGTGAGATGGTAGACGACAATCGTTCACTGGCTGAATTCTCATTGAAGGGTCTGCCAGATATGCCGGCTGGAATTCCGCGCATTAAGATCACTTTTTCTGTGGACGAAAATGGACTGTTGACGGTTGAGGCACAGGAGCAGTTTACGCAAGTGCACGCCAGCATTGAGGTGTCTCCAAGTCACGGTTTAACCGAAGATGAAATAGAAGATATGCTCGATGCCGCGATTGAACATGCCGCGGATGATGTAGAGCAGCGGTTGCTCATTGAAGCCCAAGTAGAGGCTGAGCAAGTTCTCAAAGCACTCGGAGATTCATTGGAGATGGACCGCGATATGGCTACTGAACAAGAGATTACTCAAATGACGCAAGTGAAAGAGCAACTCGAAGAAGCCATCGCTCAAAAGCAACGAAAACGTATTGGAGACTTGACGCATAAACTAGACGAGGTATCAGCACCATTTGCGCAGCGGCGTATCGAAAGAGACTTGGCAATTGCCCTAGGTGGACAAGATGTTGACCACGTTGCCACAGAATTGGGTATGCAACATAAAGACACCTGAGCCCGGAGATTGAGGTGTCTGAAATTCACGACACGAAGGACTCTTGGACAGCGGTATCATGGTTGGTCTGGGGGATCGGTCTTTGGGTGCTTTCAATTTGGGTTCGGTTGGGATATTTTCCCTTTGTTCAAATCACATCGGATACATTGTCCCCCTTTGTCGGTGCCGCCCGGTGGTGGAACACTGGCTGGTTTGGAGCTGCAAATCCAGAGTCTGATCAGTGGTTGTGGATTGTATCGACTCCCATACTGTGGGCAGCCGATAGCTTATCAGATCTATTTTGGTGGAAGTGCATTGCAACGACCATTGTAATCCCTTGTGCCTGTTGGATGGTGACACACTTTGTCGATAGACACCAATGGTTGTGGATGGCTGTCGTATCTAGTATTTTGACACTGGATATGGGATTGGTAGATACGATGCTATCTTCATTTAGGGGCTATTGGGCTCCGGAGTGTATGGCTGTTGCAACGATTGGTTTGATCCTGTGGCAACAGGGAAAACTGTGGGGGGCTCATCTAACGACGGTGGCCACCATAGTGGCAATGGGTCAGCATCCATTGGTTTTGGGAACGGTGCCGGCACTCATTTGGCTTTGGTACACTCAATATCAACGCGCCGAATTGTGGAAATGGTCCATTGGGTTGGCTCTAGTATTTTCCCTGCCGAGAGTCTTTTGGGTTTATCAACTTCTCCAATGTGATGCAGGCGGCCTTGCTTGTTTGGTAGATGTTGCGGTGTCTAGTTCAGAGGATGGGTCGTCTCTCCTGTCTATGATTGGTCTTGTCTTGCATGACCGGTTGTGGATAGAAATGGGGTTTGCCAGTGTGGTGATGATGTTCGGCTGGTGGCATTCGGAGAATACAGAACTCAAGTATTGGGTGATACTGTCCGCATTGGGAATATTACTGCTGGGGGTATCGATATCGACCCTTCGTCCATATCACTTTAGGGTGTTGATCGTGCCGATGTTTATCCTATCAGTTGAGGGACTTTCGAGACTGAGGAGTTCTGGGATATCGTTGGGT
Organism: uncultured Pseudomonadota bacterium; assembly: GCA_937911635.1. Classification (GTDB taxonomy): domain Bacteria; phylum Myxococcota_A; class UBA796; order UBA796; family UBA796; genus CAJWHX01. The sequence continues at coordinate 2,350 of CALDQI010000890.1, forward strand.
TGTCTATGGATTGCATTGGTCATCATTCATCGAATAGAGCCTGTACCTTGGTATAGTGATGTAGAGCAAACTGATGAAGCAGCATCGGTTCTGTGTCAGCAAACAGAGCCGGTTTGGCTCGAAGGTTTTGGGTCTAAATTGACGATATCTCCTCAGAGTATAGGTGTTTCAATGGTGGCACAGGGCTGCAGTGTACCCATTTCAAATCGACCGACGAAAACAATCTGGCTGATTCAACGTACTCAAGAAGTGGAGAGTTTGCCTGATGGTGAAGTGATGTGGGTGGGGGAAACCCATCAATTACGCCGAGTGGCATGGCAAGATTGGACGGAACTATCGATGAGATACAAGTGGTCAGGTCATGATGTGGCCAGTCTTTTCATATCAGAAACAGATATTCACCTTCAATAGGCTCTGTTCATATGTCATCGCGATCGTAAATATATAGAAGTATCGGTTATAGAGGTTGAAATAGACAATCAGTCTGATCCATCATCTATTTCCGGATAATTTTCCCTCTTACAATATTGAAGATACCCACAGAAGTACGTTACATGTTCATATCAATATTTAGATCGGAGGAAGCGTGATCGATGTGTCAACATACACCAGTAACTGTATTGCCGAGACCACTGTACGCCCTCGTGTCGCGACGCTAAAAGCATCTATGATTCTTCGGATCGTTTGGCAAGTTAGAGATTTGGTTGCCAGTGGGCACAACGTCCTCAACTTGACCATTGGAGATTTTGATCCAAAACAGTATCCAATACCCGAGGCAATTCAAGATGAAGTCGCCAAGGCCTACCGCGATGGCTATACAAATTATCCACCAGCGGATGGGGCTGTAGAACTTCGCGAAGCAATAGATGAGCTGTATCAGCGCAATTTTGGTCTCCGGTATGGTCCTGATGCCATTGTCATTGGGTCTGGTGCACGACCACCGCTATTTGCCACTTTTAGTATGTTTGTCGATGAAGGAGAGTCCTCTGCAAGTTTTCTTCCGTCGTGGAACAACTCGTACTATGCTGAACTGATGAACGCGAATCATCAATACGTTGCAACCACGGCAGGCAGTAATTTCCATCCAACGGTAGAGCAAGTAGAAGAAATTCTCCCCAAGATTCAGTTGTTGGCACTCAACAGTCCCTTAAATCCAACGGGGACAGTCATAGAACCGAGTGTTCTCGCAGGGATAGCACGTGCAGTGGTGACAGAGAATGAGCGTCGTCGCGGAACTGGGCAACGACCTGTCATGATGCTCTTTGATCAAGTCTATTGGATGCTGGTCGCAGAAGGGTATGTTCATAAATCGCCAGTACAGCTGGTACCTGAAGTGGCACCTTATGTGGTCCACATCGATGCCATTTCGAAATGCTTTGCAGCCACAGGCCTTCGTGTGGGTTGGGGAGTGTTGCCTCCAGAACTGCAGCCAAAGATGAAGGCTCTTATCGGTCACACAGGAGCGTGGGCAGCCTATCCAGAGCAGATAGCCACGGCAAAGTTTCTCCGCAGACCAGATTTGATGAATGCGTATATGGACGAGATGCGTCTGAAAGTATCCTCTCGATTGAGTCTGTTGTATCAAGGGGTTATGGACATGAAAAGTCGTGGTCTGCCAGTAGATGCAATCGCTCCGCAAGGCGCATTGTACCTCAGTTTTTACATGGGATTAATCGGAAAACGGTTTCAAACCAATGAAGAGATTCGAAACTTCTTACTCCTAGAGGCGGGAGTGGCTGTCGTGCCTTTTCAGGCATTTGATATGCCATCTGAAAATGGGTGGTTTCGTATGAGCGTAGGTACTTGTAGCCTCGCAGAACTCAGTCAAGCCTTAGAGCAAATCGAACGTGCCATCCAAAATGTGGTTGGATAATTTGGATACTATGGTAGAGAGTGAGGAACACAATTGACTAAACGCTACACCATAGAACGCAAACTGGGCGAAGGGGCTTCAGCCACTGTATTCCTGGCGACCGACACACGAACCAATCAAACGGTTGCGGTTAAAAGAGCCTTGGAGGTGATGGCTCGTCACGCTAGATTTGCCGGTCGATGGCAGCGCGAAGTGATCGTTTTACAAACGTTGCAGCATCCGTGTGTGGTTCCTCTTATCGATGCCACTTTTGCAAAAGGAAAACCGCTGACTATGGTGATGGCATTCGCTTCAGAAGGCGATTTTGAGGGTAAACTGAGCACGGGCTGTACAGGAAAAGAGGCTCTAGAATGGCTCTACCAAACGTTGCAGGGACTTGCCCACATTCATAGTTTTGGTGTTGTTCATCAAGACGTTAAACCCGATAATATTTTAATCGGTCCAGAAGGGACGGCTTGGCTTGCTGATTTT
>CALDQI010000891.1:0-7808 GCA_937911635.1 uncultured Pseudomonadota bacterium
TACCACCATCATCTCTACACTGATAGCGTTCAACCCCATTGAAGGAAGATGATGTTTGATGAAAGCAGTCTGGCACATCAATAGCGTACACCCCTCTGTACAGCACCCAATGACCAAGCGTAGACTCCATTTGAATGTGGGCGACTTCCATCTGATTATCTATCCTTAAATTCCGAAGCCAATTGTACACCTCTGAGGATACGTGGGGCGCTATCTTCTGAAGTTCTACGCAAGATGTACAGATTTTTTCATCTGGCACTGGAATGTGCCAATGCCCACACGAAGGACAAGTTGATAGTTCTGTAGACGTAGTGTCTAGCTGATAGAGTGCCTCACGACCTCCAATGGATAGCAGCCCCCCTGTTTGTAAACAAATGGGACGTACAGTTGCAGATCCATATATAGATTTGGATACCATCACCCAAATACGCTGCAGACGGGTCTTGAATGGGGGATTCAATAACTCTGTGGGAACATCTGCCAAGGAATCAAACATGGGCTCAATTTCACGATACCCAGTGTGTTCTTGAATCCAACAGAAATATTCTGATACAAAGCCATCATATTCCACACCATACTCCAAAGAGAATATATTCATAGCCACTCTTTGATGCTTCCAAGCCCTATACGAGGACCAATTACCGACACCTAAAGGTACATCAATATACGCAAACCCAGTACACTGTGCAGGATATCCGCTACTGGACATCCTAACCCTGAAGCGGTTGTTGACGTACTTTCCATACTCAGCCACCTCTCCTGCTATCACGCACCAATCACCAGAAGAAAGACTCAAAGCATCACAACGTTTGAAGGTATAGAACTTTCCATATCCCCAAGAACAACCCGTTGTGTAGGGTTCTGATTGTGGAGGTAGTATGGGATTGAGAACCCCTTCTCCATACACCAAATCTTCCGGAAGATGACCTTCATGAAATGCAATAGCTAATGATTCATCAGCCTCTAGAAGCAAGGACTCTCTAGGAATGTACGGCTGACGTTTATCTGCTGGGAAAATTTGTGCGGTGGAAGATAAGTCTACAACTGCACCAGTCAGTAGAGAAGTACCTTTGACGCCATTGTCTAGAATGGACGTGACCTCAATCAGTTCAGTATGAACCGTTGGGAAAGGTTCTTGAGGAGATATGGTAATACACCAGTAGGCTAGGCCCATCTCAAGAGACTCAAACGAAACGGGTGTATCCCCGATGGAATACACCCGATGTGAGAATGGTGGACAAAATGTGTTGGCTAATTCAAGGGTTTCAGAGGTGGAAAAGTTGGTATGAACAGACATAAAAACTCCGTTGAAATCTGTTTATATAGGAATCAATTCAAACCAGGATAGAGTTTGAAAAATCGGATTCATCCAGCTGTCCTGTTCTGGATGACGTTGAAGCAAGATGTACTTCTTTTGAATGCGGCGTAGACTCTTTGCTATCAGAATCGGAGCACAGTACTCGTGAGCGGCAAAACCTTCATCACTGAGACCCATCGGAGACATCTCTTCGTCGTATATTCGGACAGACTCTTCCAAGAAGTCTGTCTCCGCAGGTTCTCCCTTACAGCGATGAAAGAACACCGGTTCTGGACCATCATCTTCATCACCTTGAAATACAGGGTGCCCAGTTCCCTGATAGAAGGACTGATTCTCGGGCGTATTGGGAATGATGTTTTCCGAGAGGCAAACATCGCCATCTAGATCATAGAAGCTAGCAAAGCCCAGTATCTCGCAGACAAAAAAGAAGGGCTGCTTGGCATCTTTGGTAATCGCGATTGCCCTCTGACCTTGTCGAAGGTTGTTTCGACGAATGAACTTTCCGATCGTATACCGATCCGAAAGATATTTGGGCAACTGGGACAAAGTATGATCGCGAAGTTGTTGTTGATTCATGAATATCTCCATATTTTTTGAGGAAAGAGTAAATCTACAATGTCAAAGAACTGCGAGACGAGGTGGATCCGTTTGAACGTCAGAACACCAGGATGGAATCGCGGTTGGGTATACGAATAGAGTGATATTCATCGGATGAATTTCCACCTTCATCTTGCCATCTGGACTCAAGTATTGACCGTTCAGTTCCTGATTTGGAATCGAATGACTCGACTCTATCAAATCCATATCTGGGGAAAAGGATTCCAAACAAAAGAAGTGCTCTGCAACGTATTCTAGACACACCTCAGCAGTATTCTCATCATCAGCATACCGATGGGCAACAACAGACAGCACTCCATGATTACAAGTCACACCGGCGAACATGTGATGACGCTTTAATGCTTCTAGCCAGACCGATATGTAATTCGGTAATGCATTCAGAAAATCATTGTGTGCAGGGCGAAGTGAAAGCGTATGCTCAGCACAATCCAAGCACTCCCCAAGCACCAAATCCAGACCGCAATGGTCACAGTGGGTTGGTCTTTCAGAAAACAATGGGGTCAATCCCTCTTTGGTTTCATCGCTGTGCTGACAGATCAAGGAGACGTATTCAACCTGTTTTGGAGCCATCTCAGATAGACCAACAACCAAAGACACCTGCCCGCTCTCATCTGCCCATTCGCCCTCTGAAACCACCTTCAACCAACCTGGTATCAAAGATTTCAACGCAGCAAAAGACAACCTTGCTGGACTCATTGTCACTTCAAACTGATCAAGCTGATTCAACACTTCTTCAGCAAACCTCCGACCTGAATCTGTGATCAAATGAATCAACGGATGTAGATCCTGCGGCACAAACTGAAGCTGACGCTCAACGTACTGATGAAACGTTGGATCATTAAACACTGGTGCGGAGGGCAGAGCAATGAGCGTAGATCGTCCCTCCGATTGCTCGTCTACAAAGAGCATCCTCCGTCCTTCACAAAGATACAGCCCTCGTGAGTGAATCGGTCCATAGTCTAAGCGATATTTTGGGAGTGTAATATCTTTAAACGAAGATGGCATAGACAGGGGCCAAGGCAATACCATGTTTGATTGCCAGATGCGCTTTTCTCTGAAATGCTCTTGTGAATTTGCGACTTGATCAATCTGGTTGATGGTCTCATATGCTTCTTGCATCTCTAGCTCTACATCTTCAGCACAGTAAGAGCATACCTTGTAGTGATCAGATGGGGGATTGTCTGCAGAGTACTCTGTGCCACACGCCGGACATTGACGCGCGGCAAGATCTGGATGACCAGCTGCACATCCGATGTAGACCTGCACTGAAACACCCAGTTGGGGGTCTTCTGAGAGTTCTACACGGCTGTTCAATCGCTCATGTACAAGGACCAGATTGTCATAGTAGCCACATTCAGTTTCATACGGCTCATCCATTACCGTCTGGAGTCCAGCCAGTAGAATTTTGTATTGTTGAATACGACCACCAGCACAGCGATCATACAGTGTATACCCCTGCCCTATCCATTCCAGTTCAGGAGTGGCATGGTCCAAGACATAGGTCAGAAAAGGCTTCAACTCTGCCGGCGTTTTATCTTGGATGGCAGTCAGGCATCCCGAGCAAGAGGTTTCAGATTCAGTAATTTCAGTAGTGCAGTGTTTACATTTTTGCATGGTGATATCCTTGATATAGAATTGTGAATCTCACATAGAAGTCATACGATTTAAATCTGACTTTAGGATTGCAATTGTGAATATGATTTTCTAGAATCATATAAATCCCATCGAATCACCCACCCTGACCGATTCATCTTTGTACACGACACCCGAACCAGAAAATACTGTGAAGACCATGTGATTGTATTGGCAACAACGCATTCGGCTAATCCCTCCGTTACATACTGTTTGGGGAATAGAGATAGGATTGCTCTTTTCGAAAGCTTGCGTTCGACAAATGACATCGTGATGACATCATCTTTCACTCTACACATTCCAATCTCATTCAAGTTTGAGGATCTATGTTTATAAAAGGCGTGCCTAAGAACAGGATTCAACCGTTCTAAGAACAATTCTTCTATTCGTTCAAAGCGATCATAGTGAAGTTTAGAGTCCGGAATAATATCAAATAAATGGGTCATTATGTCTCCATGAAAAAGGCATCCACTCGAAGATAAAATCAAGGAGTGAATGCCGAAAGTAAAATCGGTCAGCTACATAAAGGTTGACAAATCGCCAAACATACTGAAATGTTGAAAATAGATTACATTAGCGCCTGACAATACTGGATTTTTTATACAATAAATACTCACTCTGTCTGCATTTAGAGGAGTTGAAGGTTTTATTGAAGTGTGAAATGCAAAAAAATTCAACAGATCACTGGTATAAACGACGAAATTCTAAGCTATGTTTCTCCCTTGCTTATCTCCCTAGACGATTGTAAAATTTCTCTCAGAAAAATTTAAAAAATATCAAGTCTCGATGATAACAAAATACATCTCTAACGTTTATTATCAACAATTATACTCAATTCATCTCTAGAAAAATACCTCATATACGGAAGTATTTCTGATTCCCACATTGTTGATGTATCAATTGGTTTACTGCATATACAGAAAAAAAATTTCTCTCAGAAAATTGTATACAAAACTCAAAAAAACATCATTTCTCGATTGCTACAAATCTTTGAATCATCTTATTTCCCGACACACTCAATATTCGTTTGGCTGTCTCTAATTCTGCACGAATCCTAGGGACCTCTCCTGTATCTCTATCCACATGACCCACCCAAATACCATCTTTGGCTCGAGCATATCCATTCCCCATAATCCTTTTGACACCTTCCGAATCAATAAACTCTAGTCTCCAACGATCCTCTATCAACGTTGCATAGTTCAAATCATCAATGAGTTCTTGCAAGCTGTATTGTCTGATATTCTCTGAGTGCATTCAACCTCCCTGTTCACCATACATAAAGTTTGGAAAAGCAAAATACATACTCAATACTGTAAATTAAAAAATATCGTCCACCATACAGGTCTTTAAACTTTCCTTCAAAGCGGGTCTACAATCAAGACTACGACCTCTAAAAAACAATACCCCCTTGAAAACAAGAGGGTACATTTGTGTTGATTTTGCGTACAGGACTAGTTGGAGTACACACCAAACAGTACATGGTCAAAGTATACATTGCCAGTCTGTTGAGACTCTCCAGCATCAATTGTACCGTTTCCATCTACATCTTCATCAGGTGTTTGCAAAGACAATACAGCTTGGACCACACTGGTTCCTGGGCCACAAGTACCTACGGCAGACTGATGAACCCACTCATTGGTGGTCGAGTCCGCGGTGAGTGCTACCGATTTACCTTCTCCAGTAGAAGTATAGGTTCCTTCAGAATCGATCTCAAAGCATTTAACCAAAACCACAGCCTCAGTTGCACCTTTTAACAACGAAGATTCGTGGACCATACCGAGTGCACTGATGTAAAATGTTTGATCGCTGATGTTGTCTTCTGCTGCAAACCACTCTTGGTATACAGGGGATTCATCACCATATAGATTGGCTCCAGCATCAGGCCAAATCTTAACAAACTTGTCTCCATCTGGTGCGGCTACAGTCTCTCCTGAATCTCCATCGTCCCCCCAAATAGTGTCACTGCTTGAGTAGATTTGCCACGTATCTCCCAAGTTTTGCCACGCATCTCCGACGTCTTCAAAACTGGGATTGATCAATCCACCATCAAAATTTGTGACCGTTGCAGCAGTACCATTGCAGTCTTCATCAACGTCATTTTCTGGGTTGTCAAAAGCATCTGGATTAATATCTGCATTACTGTCATCACAGTCCACATCATCAGTAAAACCATCCATATCAGCATCAACAGGATCTGGATCTTCAGTATCAGAAGTGTCCTCTGTGTCTTCAGTGTCTGTTTCTTCAGTGTCTGAAGTGTCCTCAGTATCTGTCTCTTCAGTATCAGCAGTGTCAGTCACGACTGCGGTGTCTTCTTCTTTGTCACCACAGGCAGTTAAAAGGCCAAAAGATAATAAACTCATTGTAATCATAACGATTGTCTCCGGAGTTGTTAGGGGTTAGGGTTAAATTTGCATCTCTGCAAAGAGTAGTGGGTTGGAAAAAGCCTCTTCCAACAACAGTGTTGCGGCTCCTATCGCGACGGCTTGTTCACCGAGTGAGCTCACCTCAATACATTCTGATTGAATGGGTGACCATGGGTCTCGTGAAGACATCGACGTGCGGAGCAATTCTATAAATTGGGGTACATATTGAGGAATGGGACCCCACAATACAATCTTGTGGGGATTGAGTAGATTGACCAGTATTGAGAGCGCTATACTCAACGATTGGGCAGCATCGCGTAAGATATCTTGAGTCGTCGAAGAAGATTCTTCTACCAACCAGGTCAACAGCGTATACTCTGTACCTTCAATGTACTCTTGGATTCGTTCGTTTAAATGAGGCAAGCCAATGTGGGCTTCTAAACAGCCTTTCATACCACATCTACACAACCCTTCTGTTGAAATGGGAACATGACCTAGTTCTCCAGCATATCCGATATCACCAAGCATGATGTTTCCATTGTGAAACAGTCCAGCCCCCACACCGGTAGCCATTTTGACAAAGACAAAGTCGTCAACACCTTTACAGCTGCCCCACCACCGTTCTGCCAACGCCCCTAAATTTGCATCATTACCAACAAAAACACGTACGCCAAGTACCCCTTCAAGGGTAGATTGAAGGTGTATTTCCTTCCACTTTGGAAGAATCTGTTCCGACAAATTACCATCTACAACTGGACACGGTACCGCAATCCCAACGCCCAACAGAGGGTTCTTCGTGCGTAGTGCATTCACCATTTCAACAATGGTCTGCAGGGCGAGTTGCGGCTGATTTTGACAGTCCAACTGAACTTCAGACATAGATTCAATATTGCCGCCCAAATTCATCGACAAAACAGTGATGTGAGAGGAGCCTAAGTCAACCCCAATCACCATACAGCCATTCGGTTTCAATTGTAAGACTCGAGGCGGACGACCACCACTACTTGCAGCGAGATGAGCCTCTTGAACAACTCCCAACTCAAAAAGTTGGTCTGCGAGAGAGGATACAGAAGACCTAGACATACCAAAATGTCTAGACAAATCGGCGCGAGAAATACCTTCTGTTGCTCGGATTGTCTTCAATACTCTCGATAGGTTGCGCTGTCGTAATAGACGGGTATCGTAAATTGAATCTGTCATACGAGGGACATCATATCACTTTGTTCTCAACCCGAACAAAGTTTTTTTCATATTGTCACTCAACAGTCATGATCTTTTGTATGAAAAAAAATACAACAGGCAGGAATCCCTGCCTGTGCATACCGTATCAATATTTGCGGATCTATTGCTGTAAATCTTCACCCAGCAGCAAGTATGCTGCGCCGGCTTGAGTGAGACCAGAGGTTGAATCACCGGGAACAATATACCCACCATCTTTAAAGGAACCGACAAAGAGATCGTTGACACCTGACCCATCCACATCGCCAACATTGGCAATCGACACACCAGCTTCTGCACCCGCGGTCACTCCTTTCATCACCCCATGATAGTCGCCGCCTTCGTAAATACCCGTCAGAGGCCCATAGTATACGTGGACAGAACCACTATCCACCTCGGACACGTCTTCCTTTTTGGCACCGATGGCCAAGTCTCCATAGCCATCTCCGTTGATGTCACCGAGAGCAGCTGCAGACTTTCCAAATTCTGCTTGATACGTGTTTCCATCCATTCTCGCCGTCGCATCTTGCAACCACAATTCAGATGGTAGGGCATTGTCCCCGGACACCAAAAATGCAGAGCCATTTGTCGGACGTGCACGCGCTCCCACCAACAAATCAGATAGCCCATCGCCATTGATGTCACCCGCTTTAAAG
>CALDQI010000892.1:0-5087 GCA_937911635.1 uncultured Pseudomonadota bacterium
CTCCGAAGGATATCAAAGTGAGGTGTACTTCTGTACCCGAACTTTGATAAACGAGAAAAGTTTTGTCACTACAGACCGCAAATCAACTTTTAGTACTGGGGGATATCCTGCCCGTGCCCCACCAACCGCCAGCGTTCAGCCATGTCGGTGACAAACTCAACGGCATTGGCTTCCTGATCGAGGGTGGCTTTGAGATGCTCGATGATGCGAATCTCCACAACTTCATCCTCTCCAGCCACAGGGATGATTTCAACAGAGCCTTCCATCAGCTGGATGAACTCTGTGCCGTCTGTTTTTTGCCAGAAGGCGACGACATCAGACACTTCTGATTTGTCGTCTAGGTTCCCTACGTGGCGCCATTCGTTGGTAAACTCGACGGGAACGATGTCTTGCACTTTATTGTCGACAATAAAGATGTAATCATATTCATCAGAGTCCACTTCTGTAACGGTGTACTCTGCCACATCACGCTGATTGACGTAGACGAGGTCATTTCGGAGGGCAGTCCACGCATCGTCCAATGAGAGATGCAAATACCCCCTCGCATGTACCCAAGCGTAATCTTCACCATCTTCAGAGAGAACTTCTATCTCTTCAGGATAATCATCTCCTTCTGGAAGCCCCACACGAATCTCTTCGAGGGGTTCCAAAATGGTTGGGAACTCCTTTTCAACAACGTCTTCAGACCAACAGGCGACAAATATCCAACTCAGCATAATTCTCTTTCCCCGATATCCAATTCAGTATACTAGACTTCATACAAAGGTCAATCCCACTTACTTTGCACAGACATACCGTTATGAAATATCAGATTCTATTGTCCAGTCTAATTGTTGCAGCTTGTTCTGACGCCTCGTTCACCAAGACCAACGCGCTACCAACAGCACAAATCACCTACCCTTCCGATGGAGAAGCATTTTTAGAGGGCTATGGCTACACCCTTCGCGGAATGGTTGGGGACCCCGACAACAACTTCTCCGAGTTGCAAAGCCACTGGCTGATCAACGGGCAAGCCCAGTGTGAGAATGTGCAACCAGACAACGGAGGCTTGAGCCAGTGCACCGTCATCTTTGGGCTCAACGATACCGATATCACATTGGAAGTCTTTGACCCAAGTGGCGCAGCGGCTTCAGACAACGTCACCATCTCTGTAGAGGCTACAGAAGCCCCCACAGCGACCATCACCTCCCCACTCAGCACAGAGACACAATACGCAACGCAAGCCACCATATTGAGTGGGTCTGTCGGTGATGCAGAAGATGCAGCAGATACACTCGCGGTTTCTTGGACATCCAGTGTGGATGGTCTATTGGAAGGCGATTTTAACACACCGGACTCTTCTGGAACCGTGATTGGTGGAACACGATTGTCGGAAGGCGAACATCTACTCACTCTAGAAGTCCTCGACAGCACAGGCAAAAACGCTCGTGATGTCGTCGCCGTTACGGTCTTAGCCGAAAACACAGACCCAACCTGTAGCATTCTATTTCCAGTCACTGGAGACACCCTCCCAGCAAATGCACCCGTGGCTCTGAGTGCAACCGTCTTTGATCCTGAAACGCCTCTAGAGTCTCTAATTGTGTCATGGAGCAGTGATGTAGATGGACCGTTGGGTGTCAGTCCAGTGAATCCAGATGGTTCTACGCTATTGGCTGTTCCGCAGCTCAGTCTGGGACCTCAGGTGATCACGCTGTCCGTAGAAGACGATGCCGATGGATCCTGTGAAAGTCAGGTCAGTTTTGTCATGAACACACCACCTACACAGCCGATTGTCTCCCTAACCCCAACAAGTCCAGATACCACGATCGACATCTCCGCACAGGTTGGAGGAAGCACAGATGCTGATGGCGATACCGTATCCTATGTGTATTCCTGGGACCTCAATGGCAATCAAACGACCGAGACAACAGACACCTTTTCCAGTGCACTCACCACGAAAGGCGATTCACTAGTCCTCAGAGTCACGCCAACCGACGGTGTCAGCGACGGTCCAACTGCGCAAAGCAACACCACCATCGTCAATGCAGCCCCTTCTGTACAAAGCCATCAACTATACCCCACGACACCATCCATCGGGGACACACTCACCTGTACGGCTACCGCAACAGATCCAGACCCGCTAGACACGCTTGCCATCACCTATCAATGGTCAACCAGTACTGGAAACAGCCACAGTGGTACGACCTATACCGTTAATAGCACCGACACAGTAGGCACTGTCATCACATGTACCGCAGACATCATTGATGGGGATGGAGGGACGGCCCAATCGAATGCTTCGGTCACAGTCTCCAACACACCGCCTTCTATTACCACGCCAACCATCACCCCCACCCCTGCGTATACAAACGACATATTGACCGCCTATGCTATTGCATCGGATGCAGATGGCGACCCACTCACCCTCACCTATGACTGGAGCGTAAACGGGCAAGTGGTGCAGTCTGGAAGCCTCAATACCCTCGATGGTTCACAAAGCAATGCCTTCGATAAAAATGACACGGTCTCCGTCAGTGCAACCGTCAGCGACGGTCAAACTTCGAGCAGTCAAGTTGGTTCTTCGACCACGATTCAAAACACGCCGCCCACAGCTGCAGGGATTTCCCTCAGTCCATCCAGTCCCGCTACAGGAGATTCAATCCAATGCGTCCTAGATGCACCCAGTACAGACGAGGATGGCGATCCGATCACCTACACCATCGATTGGACCGTAAGCGGAAATCCATACCTGGGTGGCGTAACCACAGCGATGGCCAATGACACCATTCCAGCCGGTATTACACAGAGTTCAGACACGTGGGAATGTACGCTCACTCCGAACGATGGTGATGACGATGGTCCTTCCAGTTCGGCTATTACGGAGACCTGTGATGTTATCCTCAATTTCAACGGTGGAAATGACTACATTACACTGGACCCTCTGACTTCTATGCCCAACGACAAAACGATGGAAGCGTGGGTTCGACTCGATGCTCCTCCCTCTGGTTCAGTTCAGTTGATGTCGTCAAGATGTGGCGTTGTTTGGATCTCCTCTACAGAGATTTCTGTGGGGACAATCAACAATTGTGGCGGAGCCAATAGTGGCTGTAAATCTGGATACACCAACAGTACTTCATGGATCAACAACAATGCTCCGGGCAATGACGGTGGATTCTTGTACACAGGTTGGGACGGTTCATGGAAACACATCGCCGTCACGATTACCAGCAGTGAACTGGCCACTCTCTACATCGACGGTGTCTGGTTTGATTCAGCCCAATTGTCTGCAGATGGGTGTATGAGTGCAACAACGATTGGTACCATCGGTCGACACAACGTCTACGGAAGTTCACTCTTGGGGGATCTCGCAGAGGTCCGAATGTCGAGTTCGATAGAGTACTCTGGTGGATTCACACCACAATACCCCCTGCCTGTCACAAACAATACGGAGGTACTCTATGGCCTTCAAAATGACTACGGACTCAATGTCGTCACTGATGACAGTGGCAATGGGATTAACGGAACACTGAATGGAACCACTTGGGATTTGGGTGGTCCAGACTGTCCATAACGAAGCAGTGGGTCAAAACGAGCCAGCAAAGCCCCATGACTAAAACCAAAAACCCCAGCATAAGCCGGGGTTCTCTACACACAAGAAACGATTACTTGATTTCTTTGTGGATGGTGTGGCGACGAAGGCTTGGGTTGTACTTCTTGAGTTCCAAACGCTTCGGGGTATTTTTCTTGTTCTTCATAGTTGAATAACGAGAAGGTGATTTGCCCAATGCGCGTGCTTCGGTACATTCTAAGGTGATTACCTGACGTGCGTCCTTTTTCTTTTTAGCCATGATTGCTCCCGATGTCTATTTCAATAAATTCGTTTGTTATTTCTTAGCGCCACCGAACTTACGACGGAACTTGTCGATACGTCCAGCACGGTCAACAGTTCTTTGCTTACCAGTATAGAAAGGATGAGAAGCGCTTGAAATATCCAACTTGTACAATGGGTACTCTTTTCCATCTTCCCAAACGATTGTTTCTTTGGTTTCGATGGTAGAACGAGACAAGAACGAGAAGTTTGCAGCTTCATCTCTGAATACAACTTCACGATAATTTGGGTGGATTCCCTCTTTCATAACGGACCTCTGCAAAAACGATTGTGTTCCTCGAATTCACTGATCCGAGACAATATTCTAAATACCATTGGTAACTAACGAATTTACCTTTCTCTGTCAAGATTTTTGGATCATTTGGCAATCGGTCTGAGTTGTGAATAATTGCTTATCATCGTGTCAATTCTAGATACAAACCCAAACTTCAAGAAAAAAGAGTACTCCGATACATTCGAAATATAGAAAATATACGTCGCTTCAACCAAACCTCCGACGTAATATTTAATGCTTCAGAAATACTGGTCTGGATTTGAGCCGTTGCGAGTGTCGTAAGAAGAAGCATATTCATATTTGTAAATGTAGCGGCAACATCAACCTGTTCTGTAATCTCCCCCCGTTGTTGGCGTGCCTCTAACTCTTCAATAATCTTTAGATGCTGCGAACGAAAGGATATCGGTAAGTACGACTCTCTATTTTCAAGTACCAAACGCAAAAATAGAACCGCCCACAAATGCTGTTCAACAAAGTCCGCTACGATCCTCTCCAACTCATTCAGTTCTTTAGGTGTTTCCTGTTGAAGAAGTAACGAAAAAAATTGAAGTAACGCAGCGAAACTAGAGTGTTCAATATCCTGAATCACTCGCGCGGACACGCCGGTGAGTCGACTGTATTCACTCAAGGTGAAGCGCAGCTCGCCGCGCAGCAGAGAGACCACCTGATCCACCGACAGCTCCGGTCTGGCCTGGATGTGGCTCAGCACTTCGCGACGCCGTTCGACCTGCTCCGCCGGGCTCATTTGGGCGTAGCGCTTATCCATGCAGACGCTCCAGTTGGTCCGCCAGTTTCAGAATACCCGGTCGCAACCTTGCCACCAGGTCCGCGTCCACGCCGAGCAGGCCCATGCGTTGTGGCAGCCCCCGCAGACAGGGCGCCATGTCCCGCAGTGCGCGTCGCAACAGGCCGGCCTCCAGGTTGCCCGCCGCCGCCAACGCTTCC
>CALDQI010000893.1:0-3883 GCA_937911635.1 uncultured Pseudomonadota bacterium
ACACCTTCATCGACATCTCCATCACAGTTGTTGTCTACGCCATCGCAAGTTTCTACGGCACCAGGGTAGATACTGGCATCGTTGTCGTCACAATCATCCCCTTCAAGATAACCATCCCCATCGAGGTCATTTTCTGTAACCACGACATCTTCAGTGTCTGTCGTCGGAGTTTTAATTTCAGCTTGGCATGCCATCAGCAATAGACTGATCCAAAGTGTACGCATATTGGTCTCCATCGCAACACATGTGCGTTGTATTTAGCTTCAATTGTAGCACAACCGTACCCCTTAGTACATACGCTTAATCCGAAGCGGGAATCCTTTTCGACCAGCTATGTCATTCAATGTGGGGGTGATTTGAATCTGACTGTCTGTCAGCGTGTCTTTGATCCCGCCGATGATGGCGTGTGTAGAACGCAATCCGCCAAGCCAAGCACGAGAATCGCTAATGTACAAGATATCTCCTTCTGCTGCGGTGAGTTCAGAGGCTACTGCAGCTGAGATGTATGCTACAGGTCTGTCCCCACGCACTTCGTCCTCACCAACAGAGAAGTTCACAATCATCCAGTCACTCATCGTTTCAGATCCTTCCGAACCTTTGTAATTTCGGATGGCATCTTTGATGGTGCCCCATACGAGACCCTTGATGGAGTCTTTATTTTGATTTGGAAAGAGATATCCTGTCACCAATCCGATTGTCAGACACACACTCATTCCAAAGAATCCACGCATGAATTTGTATTGGTCTTTCCCAGCCAAGAAACCTTCCTTGGCTTCTTTCATCGGAACGCCATGGGCAAATGGAGTGATGATTTCCGGTTGGAGAATGGACCAGAATATGATTGAGAGTCCAAGGAGCATCGTAATAATAGCAGCTTTTGTCGAAAATCTTTTCCAAAATACACCCAGTAGCAGCGTAATGACTAAGGGAGGCGTGATGGCTGCAGTGAACGCACCGTGAGCCGAATAGATCGAACCAAAACTTTGGAATACGGGTACGAGTAATACACCAACAATTGCAATTGAAACGGATGATATCCGAGCCATCTTCAGCATAGAAGATTCTGATGCATCAGGCTTTAAAGGGCGATAGATGTCATTCACGACAATTGCAGAAATAGCGGTAATTAAGGTGTCGACCGTTGACATCAGAGCCGCTGTAAGTGCCGCCATGACGAGTCCAAATACACCCGGTTGGGATAGGAAACTCGATGTGATGAAGAAGGCTTCCTTGGGCTCCATATCTGGTAGGACACCTGCAGATGTAAGCGCTTGTCCAACCCAACCTCCAGAGGCGACAACGAGTGCTGCAATTGGCATCAGAACCAACAGCATTGTCATGACAGCTTTTCTGGAGTCATCGACCGAACGAGCCGCCATGAGTCTCATCACCATCCCTTGGTTCAAGAAATAGAACATCGCCGAGTTCGCCATGGCATCTTGCCAAAAGATTCCGACGGCAGGATAGGAGGGGTCTTCGTTGAAATTGGGGAATGCCAATCGGTGTGAGCGTGGTAAATGGCTCCAGAACAGTTCAAATCCACCCAGGTATTCGATTCCAAATACGAGCAATAAGAGTCCGGTAATTAAGAGCATCACCCCTTGAAAGAGGTCCGTCATAATCACAGACGTCTGTCCGCCGAAGGCGACATAGGTTGTCGATACAGCCGCCACAAGCATCGCTGATGTAAAGATATCCCAGCCGATCAAAATATTGAGTGCTTGGCCCATGGTGAAGAGGTTGATGCCGACATAACCGATGAGGTAAGCGAGTAAGAGATAGGTCGCCACATTCCTAGCGGTAGAATTGAATCTCCGCTGAAAGTATTCCGGAATGCTGATCACTTTGGAAAAGTAGAGGATTGGTAGCCACCCAAATAGCAAGAGGGGCACCCAAAACCAATCGTTCATATAGGTTTGCGAGGAGGCTATACCATAGGAGTAGGCAATCTTTGAGTATTTTACAAAAGAAGAGGAGCCAATGGTTGTGGCGACCAGTGAAAAGGCAATCAGCCACCAAGAGAAGCGTTGTCCACCAAAGAAAAAGTCCTTTGTACTGCTTTGTCCTCTACCAAACCAGGTTCCAATTAGGATCATGGAGAGAAAATAGCCAATCATGATCCCATAGTCGAGGTCGGTTCCCAGTTTGCCACGTTCTTCTTTGGGATTGAGGATTTGTTCTGCCGTCGTTTGGATCTTGGTGATCTCTTCTGGTGATTTGACAGACCGAAACTTAGGGGCAGGGTAGTCCAGTGCTGTAATGGACTCTTTCGATTTCGGTTGGCCCTTTTCATCGACCACCACATAGCGTTCTTGCTCATTCATTGGAGCGTATTGTAAATAACTCTGTATACTCGCAAAAAAGAACAACCCGCCGAACACAACAATCAGGTTGCGTAAGCCGGATCCTTCAGTACCAAAGTATCCTTGTCTAAATCCGTAGACTAGGCCAATGGCAAAGACGATACCCCCAACTAGGTATTGATAGATAAATGCATCCATGTTCCATCCCCGATGTGATTGATTGTTGCCAGCATAACACGCCAAGCAACTGAACGGGGTTAGAACATGGACGTCCTCAGTTGGAAGTCGTCACATCGTACGATTACTTGATGTTGTCGATCGATTGTGACATCTCCATGTTGAACGATGTACGCAAAGTGATCAGTGAGCCTTCACGCGCAGGTTCAAAAGAGGTGACGAAGCTGATTTGTGGCTTCACGACTTCACCATCAACGTCGACGCCAATGAAGTCAATGACAGTCTCCTTGGCGTATTCAACAGGCTGATTGATTTCGGGGGACTGCGCAAAAGCGAGTGACAACGTAGTTAAGATGAGCATTAGCATGATTTTCTCCGTAGTTTGAGGTGCCAACATTCAGTGTAGACGTTGAATCTTGGTGTGAAGGACATTTTTTGGAAAAAAATTGTAAAGAGACTGTTGCATTGGTGTAAAAGTCTTTCAATAGACCATTCTACCTACAAATCCCCGCGATTGATTGAAGCTCCAATTCATCCAAAAGATATCGTTCAAGCCGTCGCCATCTATGTCGTTATTGACGGAGATATTCCCACTCCAGTCTTCAAAGTGGTAGTCTGCTTGCGTCAAGTCTACATTGAGCCATCCAACTTTGGGAAACGTATCCCCGTCCATTAGATACATTTGATCTCCATCTCCAAAAATATAGTCGGACTCTCCATCGCCGGTGATGTCGGGTAAGGTTTCAAAGACCTCTCCGGTGATGTCTAAGCCATATGCACCAGTTCGAATGCCTTCGGAACCCATTCCCAGTCTTGTACCGTGATGGATGTAGGTGCGGTCTTCGTTTCCGTTCATTCCGACCATGATGTCTGCAACACCATCTCTATCGATATCTCCAGCAGCTTTGATGAAGCCAACTTGATCGTTTTCATATTCTCCATGAATGTGGGCAAACCAATTGACTTGATCTCCAGCAATCAGGATGTCACTGGACTTGGTAATGTAGACTCCTCCTGAGTTGTTGTAGGGCGTTTTGACGGCTTGTATTCCCATAGCGATATCATCCCGACCATCGCTGTTGATATCCCCCAGATTGGCTAAGTGCACCCCTTGTAATGCCACATCTGTTGATAGAGGATGAGATTGAATCACTTGACTGACATCGTTCACATCATAGGTTCCAGTTGGAAGTCCCCCCATCCGAATGACGTGACTTTGTGCGATGGGCTCTCCCCATTGATTGGTTGTAAGGCTTGACAGAACAAGATCTCCAACACCATCGTTGTCAATATTTACATTGCCGATGATATCATGTCCTAGCTGCGCATTGATTTCTGTACCCTCGAAGATGTAATCGGCTTGATTTGTTGGAACGACAACCAGATTTTGAATGGACGCTCCC
>CALDQI010000894.1:0-6065 GCA_937911635.1 uncultured Pseudomonadota bacterium
AGTGCGACTTCACCGTCTTTAATAAATAATATTCTTGGAACTGATAACACTCGGTATTTTTGGACAATCGCTGGACTATTATCAATATTGACTTTAACGACAGTTAAACGTCTTTCTTGTGCAACAGACTCTAGTATAGGCGTCAAAATTTGACATGGTCCAGACCAATCCGCTGATAAATAAAGGATAATATCCCTTCTCTCATTCAATATACTGGCGAATGCATTGTCATCAACACATCTCATCTTTTCTCCTGAATAGGAAGGGTGTTCAGATACCTACAACGAACTTCAGACCTGAGGTATAAAGAAATAACGACCCTAAGTACTCATATCTATCTCAAAACATACGTTCAACCGAATGTTATTCGGTTGTCTACGACGTACATGATGAATGCCGCAATGTTCATACACTTATTTCTATAGGATTTTGGGTTGAATCGCCATCAACGCTTCCTTGTCAATACAATCAATGTTTGTTGGATCCATATATTTTTCTGCAAACGTCAGATAAACATCCAAGCGCACAAATTCATTGAACAGCTCTGGATCCAGATGATGGTCTTTTTTCATAAAGCCCATAATCCGCATGGCTTCTGAGAGTTTCTTTGCAGGTTTATACGGTCTATCGGAAGCCGTAAGTGCTTCAAATACATCCGCAATCGCCATCATTCGAGCCTGAATCGACATCTGGTCTCGAGTGAGACCTTTTGGATAGCCGGTTCCAATCATCGTTTCGTGATGACCACCTGCAAATTCAGGGACGCGCTGAAGGTTTCTCGGAAATGGCATTTGCTCGAGCATATCAATTGTGATCCGCATGTGATCCCGAATCTTATCCCGTTCATCAAAGGTAAGCGTTCCGCGACGAATACATAGATTGTCCACGTAATCCTGGGTCAAAATCGGCCTAGATTGACCGCCAAGATCGATTGTGCGTTTGGCAATTGAATGAATCCGTTCAATGTCTTTATCGTGCATAAACTCGCCACCAATGTTGGCTTGACGAATGAATGCAAAATCCTCATCCAATTCCATACACACACGCTCTAACTCTGCTTTGGCTTCTGACTCATCTTTTCCACTCATGCAAGAGCGAAGCATGGAGATCTCGGCTTCTTTTTTGGCTACTGCAAATCGAAACTCAACCTCGTGGATTCGATCGTAAATGGTTTCAAGCTTGGTTGCCTTGTCCATCACATATTCTGGTATGCAGATCTTACCGATATCGTGCAACCATCCAGCAACGTGTAACTCATACATATCTGCATCACTAAATTCAATCTCTCCAAACGGTCCATCCCCCGCCGCATGAATCGCGTAGGCAAAATCCATCACCAAGTCCGGAACACGCCGACAATGACCTCCTGTATAAGGAGACTTTGCATCCACTGCTCCCGCAATCAATTTAATAAATGAATCCAACAGTTCAGCCAGTTCTGTATGCAGCGCGGTATTGTTGATGATACCCCCCCCCATACCCGCCAATGCTTCCACTAGGGATTCCTGCAGAAGAGAAAATGGTTGAACGACACCCGTTTCTACATTTTTGGCATTGATCAGCTGCAATACACCAATCGGCTCCAAGTCTCTTTTGAACATTCCAACTGTCAAGAATGACTGAGAGCGATACCCCATGCTTTTATCCATTGCATAGGTGCCTGAAAAATCAAACTGGGAGTCATACACATCTTCAATATTAGCAATCTTCCCAGTATGAATGACATGAAGGACAACGTGGTCTTGAACGTCTCCATTTAATGAAATGGGTTCGAACTCTGAGGGTAAGGAGGTTCCGGAGGTACCCCCAAAATGAATACCCAACGTCGGATTGCGGACCACCTCAAAATGAATACCATTGTCTTTGATAACATACAATGTAGCACCATCAGCGTTGGTCAAACGCATAGCTTCATCAACAATCATTTCTAGAATGGCATGCTCACCATCCACACTTGCAAGACCTCGGGCAATCTGAACCAAAGTATCCAGTACATCTACAGAATCAAGTTCCAGAGGCATGAGTTACTCCAACTTTTCCTTTCTATTACACGACAATCTAACAAACTCTAGAACAAATGAACACTCGGTATACTCAAGATGGGTCTATGTATACAGACCTATCAAGACACAGGAGTACGCACTCAATTAATGTTCCTCGTCGACACGATGCCTATCCATTGAAGTTAAAAGAATGGTGCGACAACATGGAGTGGTCATTGGAAAGACTCTTGGAAAACCTCTTTTGATTTCACCACTAAGGAGTCGAAGTCCAAAAGGCACTTAAAGACACTATGACTATGGCAACAAATAGGATGCACTAAGCAACGACGCAAAATCTAGCGGTCCGGACGTTGGTGCGTAATCACCCAAATCATCCAGTTCTGTCAAGTCTTGCATGGTCAATGTCATTTCTCTCAGTCTTCGCGATTGAGTGATCGCCATTGCACGAAGCATCGCCATGGCAACAGGGTCAGCATCATCCAGTAATGATTGAAATACAGACGACTCTAGCACATACAGTACCGTCGGTTCAATCGAACGAGCAGTCGCCAGTCTCGGAGCTCTTTCAAGGATTCCCATTTCACCAAACGCCTCACCAGTACTCATGTCGGCGAGCATGGAACTGACTCCCGTTGGAGATTTCCGTTCTACACGAACTTGCCCCTCCCGAATCAGATACCAATTCGATTCAACAACTCCCTGTTGAAAAATGGTCTCGCCAATTTGTGCGTGACGCACTTGTAAATGATTCCGAAACAGTGCAATGCTCGTTAATGAGCACTTACGAAAGTAGGGTGTAGATAGAAGGAAGTTGAGTTCACTTGGGGACATTGTCTTACTCCGGTTTCAACTACAATCAATCTAGCATGCAAAGTGGGGTTTGATGGGAAAAGAACTGAGATTTACATTTTGTTGCAAATTTGATACATCCTTTCCTTCTAACCCATCATCTCATCACGCCCGTTTCAAACGACCGTTTACAGCTAGAAACATTCTTTTCAAAAGGAGAACTTTTGAGACCCATTCAACTCCATGAAAAGCTTTGGACAATCCCAGGCCCATTAACCGTCCTTGGTATCATTCAATTAAATACACGGATGACCATCATCCAACTGGACAATGGTTGCTTGTGGATCCATTCTCCAATCCCTTGGACAGAGAAATTGAATACCTACATACGCGCACTTGGTCAAATCGAGTTCATTGTAGCCCCGAGTTGTTTTCATCATATGTTTGTAGGACCTTGGAAAGAACATCACCCACAGGCCAAAATTTGCGCTCCAAAAGGACTTCACAAAAAACGACCGGACTTGCAGATAACCCACACCTTGCAGAATGAAGGTCAAACCGTATGGAGTGAGATAGACTGCATCGAGATTCAAGGTATGCCATTTGTACAAGAATTTCTGTTCTTCCACAGAGAAAGCCAAACTCTTCTAGTAACCGACCTATTTTTCTTTCTACCCAATGCCAAAGGCTTTACGTCCTTATATGCTTGGTTGAACGGCGTCAAACATACAATGGCTACATCACTGCTCTTCAAATCCGCCATTAGAGACCGTGCGGCATTTAGGGCGTCACTTGAATCTTTGAGAGCCATATCAACGAACGTACACAATATATCCCTATGTCATCATCTGGTGATCACAACTTCGACCCCGCACTCTGAGAGTGAACAGATCCAACAACGAGACGTCCCACAACTTATTGTCGACGCTCTAGATGCGCTCTAGATCATTCTGCGAATAGAGACGGCCCCGACGATGGATCGTCTAAAATAGGCCAACACCAACACCGACCATCTGTTCAACGCCATACGCAGTATACCGATTGGAGTAGGTGAAGCCAATATTGACAAGGAGGAGATCAAATCCAGCTCGAACTTTATAATAAAACTCATCTCCAAAACCTGGGAAGTCTGCGCTTGCCCAATCTACGGGTTCACGTACATCTCCGAAATAATAGGTCGGACCAGCAACCGCCGACAGACTGGCAATTCGCAAGTCAACCAGTGCCGAGACAGTCGGTGCAACACCATAAGCTTCTGGCATCGTCACAACGGCATTTGAATAGGAGTTGCGAACGCCATCTACTCCCACCTGCATCCCAACTATTCTCCACCATGGGCCGATTGAAGTTCCGATACGAATGTCTTCACCCGTAGTATCTGTCAGAGATACGGTTCGAACATATTGTGCTCGGGTCATACCAGTAATTTTAAGTCCACGTGTCTTTTGAGCGTAGCGCACACCCAATGCACCACCCAGATTCAATCCAGAATACCGATCACCATCCACGATAAACGATTGACCTGAAATTATGGGTTTAACGTGGGGACGAACTTTAACCCCTTCCTTGGCCTCAGCGAATTGTGACACAGCAAATATCAATGCAATAGACATGGCTACTCCTTTTTGTAGAAAACACGGTGTACATTGAATATATTCGGTCTGTGAGTAACAAAACAAAAACAATTCTATCTAGAACACACTCTTTGTTGTGGTGGCAGTCGATCCTAGCAGACTTTGCAATTGCACTCCCCATCATGATGGGAATTATTTTTTCTCCATTCAGTTCATTAATTGGATCGGGCAAAGTCGATGTTTGGAATCATGTGTGGGGTTCATGGTGGTGGTTTGACTCCATCAGCCATGGAAGTGCTCCTTGGCAAACAACTTTATTGCAGTATCCAGATGGTGGTACGCTCTGGTTTATCGATCCTGTACTTGCAGTCTTGGGACTTCCATTCGCTGGGTTTTCTCCAGCACTGGCATACAATCTTGGGATCTGGGTGTATCTTGCGTTTGCATCTTGGACATCCAGACGATTTGCCATCGCCTTGGGTGCTGCACCAAACGCCTCGTGGATTGCAAGTATTGTCGTGGTGTGCTCGGCCTGGATGCTCTCAGAAATTTCAAACGGTATCACCGAAGCGGTGAACATCGGACCGGTTGCACTGGCAATGGCGTGGACAGAGGATGCGTGCCGTGGAAAAGACGACCAGCAGACAGCTCTGCAATGGATGAAGGCAGGTGTTGGAGTCGGAATCTCCACGATGGCATCTCCATACTTGGGTCTTGGTGTGGGAATCGTTGTGGCTGTTCGAACGCTCGCCTCCTTCAAACACACGTGGAAATGGTCCTGGCTCGGTGGTCTGACTTCTCTTTTGGTTGCCAGCCCAACCCTTCTATTGTTTCGGTTGCAACTTGATGCATCCAATGCCATCATCAAACGTCCGGATGGTATGAATGAAAGTCTTGCTCTGCACAATGCTGTCGATCCAAGAACCTTTATCGCCCCGTTTGGATTTCAGTCGGTTGACTTAACCAACGAAGGTTTTGTGCACAGCATGTACTTGGGTCTCATTGCCTGTTTCTTTGCCAGTCGAGTGCTCCGCTCTCATAAAGGATGGGCTATTGCAGGATTGATATCCATGATTTGTGCTTTGGGCCCCTACTTATATTGGGGAGATGGTTGGGTTATTGCGGGAGGTGCTCGTCTAAGACTCCCATGGTTTGGACTGCAGCAAATTGCGTCAGGGCTTGCCGTGACGCATCCTTTGCGCCTAGGTGTCCCCGTATTGGGAATCGTTGGAGGGCTTGCCGCTGTGGGCTTAACGACCCCCTATTGGTTGGACAGAATCAAAACCGTCGGTATTCTCATTGCCATCGATGGACTGTTCATATCCGGCGCACCATTCCCCATGTCTACGGCAGACGGCACCATTCCCCCCGTGTACGAACTAATTGAGCAGGACCCAAGAACTGTCGGTGTACTTGACTTACCGACGGACTCAGGGTCAACGATGGTGGCATCTCAATATTTGTACTGGCAGACCTTTCACGGCAAAGGAATCCCCTACGCACCAGATGTTCGTGCGAGTACAGCATCCCTTCTCAACAACCCTGCCTTCAGACGTCTCGCTGCTCTATGCAACAGGAGAGCGGATGAACACCGTCGATTGGGGTTGCACAATCGCTCACCAGGTTCAAGCGACCCCAGAACCCTAGGATCGCTCGGATATGGATGGATCGTGCTTCACAAAAATGTCGACCCCAGTGT
>CALDQI010000895.1:0-4061 GCA_937911635.1 uncultured Pseudomonadota bacterium
GTGATCCCAAAGATCAGGAAAAAGAGTTCCCAACTCTACCTGACATCGTGGTACCAGAACCTGCACCTGAATCCCCTTCAACAATCGATGACATTGTCAAACACTTCACCATATCACTCGTGGGTGAAGTTAGAGGTGAATTAGAGCCTTGTGGTTGCCCGACATTGCCATACGGTGGATTTCCGAGGCGTACAAAAGCCTTGGAAGAGATCCGAAGCAATCACTCCACTGTTTTTCACTTGGATGCTGGGGAAACGTTGCTCAAAGGGTTCTTCAGCAACAAAGACACCACTGCTGGAGATCGTGCACTCTTAATAGGCGAACTCTCTAAGGACGTTGGAGTCGATGTGTGGACTGTCGGACCATCGGATTTAATGGCCGTCGGCATGAACACCCTACAAACGATGGATGGGCCTTCTAGAATCTCTGCAACATGGAGAGATCCCGATGGGGCGTTGTATTTCAAACCGTACACAGTGCTGGAAAAGGACGGTGTTCGTTTGGCGATCATTGGATTGTCTACTGCTCCAACCGACCCAAGGTTTCAGTTTGTACAAACTACACCCGCAAAAGAAGCCATCACCGAAACCTTACCGAAGATCCCAAACAATGTCGATCTAATCATAGCTTTGGGCTCAATGGATGATGAAGAGGTGGATGGCATGCAACAGGTCTTCCCTGAAGTTCAGCTGTTCCTTACCACCGAAGGAGCTTCCTTTGAAGAACCCAAGCATACACCAGAGAGCACACAAATCATAGAAGCACCAAAACAAGGTCGATTTATTCACAACATCCATATCCGACACACAACACCATCGGGTCAGCTCGACAATCGACTTCCAGAGGCCGATTGGCGCACTTGGTTCATGATTCAAAAGGATCCAGCCCACCCTGTGCAGCAAAAAATGCGCCAGCTTGGATCCAAACGAAATTTATACTATACAGAACTCGTTCCATTATCCGCGACGTATGATGACCAGACCAATGCAAACACAAAAATCGAACGGTTTGCGACAAAAACCATCCAACAATCTCAACTCATCGCAGACAAACCAACTACAAATTCCGAACCTGGCTTTGCAGCCTCTGGAAGATGTGCTCAATGCCACACCGCCGAAATGGCAAAATGGAGTTTTAGCAAACACGCTCGTGCCTGGGAGAGTTTACTCACCCATTCTGTTGAAGGCAGTACGGAGAACCCAGACTGTATTTCCTGTCACACGACGGGTTTTGGACAAATCGGTGGATTTGGGGAACCCACTCCATCCAACATCCGGAAGTTTAAAGCCGTTCAGTGCGAAGCCTGTCATGGACCCCTAAACGGGCACCCAAACGATAAGTCTGTTCAACCAACCCCCATCACTGTGCAAACGTGCATCGGGTGTCATGATGAAGCCAATAGCCCAGATTTTGACTTCAAATCGTATATGCAACAGGCTACCTGCCAAAGTAAATAGATTTATTGTGGAAAAATTGCTCTATTGCGTTTCGCTCTACAAGCTGTTGAGACTGGTTTTGACAGGTTGAACAGATATCGAATCCTTTGTAATGAACGATGCGTTTACTCAAGAAAAAGTTGCTGTTGCAAAACACGCAGATTGCATCATTGTCCGCCATTGGCGCGTCGATACTTTCGCTGATACAATAATCACTGATAGCACCCGTACTGGTTCGAATAAAGTGGTGGATATCTTTACCAGATTTTCCGCTCACCTGGCAGGTCTCTGTCTCTGAAAAGAGAAACTCGGCGTCGGTTCGTTGAGGCTCTGCTTGAAAAACACCCGCACGAATGTTGCGAAGCAATCTCTTTCGATTGGTGGTTTGAGTCAGTTGTTGAAGCTCTTCAAAGGCACTCATCTCACCATTCAAAGCAAGACCAATCTTCGCCGCAACAGACATATCAACATCCATTCCGGTGGCCCAATCTCTCAGTAAGGCACGTGTTTTATCGGACCCCTTCTTGGCGATGGACAATAGAACCAACGCTTGATATCCACGAGAAACCTGACGCTCTTTGTCTTCATTCTTCCGATGCTTTTGAACATCGTATGCCGGATCGTTGTTTTGCAAAGCCGCCGTTCGAATGTCATCTTCCGTAATGTTTAAGCCCTGCATAAGGACTTCTTCAGATAAAAAGTCGGAGGCACTTAACGCGGCCGTTCCCAGTTCTAAACCAAACGTGGTCTTCGCTTGTTGAAGCTGTATCGAGGTTTCAACAGATTTTGACTGCTGAGCCATATACACCGCAACTTCCCACAACGCAAAGCGTAAATGTTCATCTTGAGAACAGTGGATGGCATCGAGAACGGTAGGAATCATATCCGCCCCGACCTCTATCAGCGCTGAAGCTGCAACCCCAATTCGTTGACGAGCCACCTCTGCAATATGGATATCTGCATTGCTGGGAATAGATGCGTAATTTTCAACCTCTCCCAGTAGAACGCGCTGCAACCATTGAATATCCCCTTCACGATACCGTAGAAACACCAGTTCTTGAAACGATTCGATGTGGTCTCCACATTCGTTCAATGTTTCATGAAAGATTCGGGTAGCTTCCTTGGAGTCTCCGAGCTGTAAAAGAGCGCGGCCCAAGGTCAACCGAGCATCTAAATGGAAGGGTTCATACACCAAACACTGCTGTGCTGTGGTTCGTGCACGATCAAATTCACCCAAATTAAACCACGCCTTTGCCTTCTTTGCAATGATATCCACATGATCTGGATTCTTAGACAAAAAGTTCCTAAAGTGCTGAACAGCATTGTTGTACTTACCAAGTTCAAAGGCTACCAATCCCAAATAATAGCTACTCTCATCAGTGTTGATCAAAGTTTGACGCAATCGATTGAAGTATCGCTCCGCTTCTCGATTCTTACCATTGATCAAACACGAATACCCCAACTCTTTCAAGAAGTGAGAATCGACTTCCAACTCGCTACGCGATTGCATTGCCTGTATCAGATGATAAAGACTCCGCTGACCAAGACGAGTTTGATGAGCCTTCTCTAAGGCATCATCATGATATTGCAGCAACAACACTTTTCCTAGCAATCTGTGCAGTTCCCAAGCTTTGGGTGCAATCTCCAAGGCTTTCAACCAGTGAACCGTTGTATTTGTCAGTTGATTGTGGGCCTTGAAATAGACACCCAGTGCCAAATTGAGCATGACCGTCTTTTCAGAGCAGGACTCGGTTCTGGAAAGATATTTTGAGGCTTCCTCATCTCTGCCCAGATACACATTCGCGAGTGCCATCATCGATAGAGAGTCTACATGAAGTTGATCCTCTTGTAAAATGCGCTTTCCATGACGGATGACCTGTGTACAGTCTGACTCATTTCCATCGTGAAACATCGCTTTCGAAAGATGCAACTTCATCAACTGAGTGAGCATAACAATGTTTCCACCGGCACGAGTCGCCTTTTGTGTTAAATCGGCAATCTTCCAATCTATCTTCGTATGGGGAAATAAGGAACGTTCGTGATTCATATCGTCTACCGCAATCTTGTACTTCGTGTCTGACTGTATAACAGTCTTTGATCAAAATATCATCTTCTAGTCTGTATCGACACCGTAGAGTTTCAGGATCAAATACAGGCAATAGTTCTACATCCCATATGATTTCTAGAATACAGACGATTCTATCTGGATTGACACTATTTGATTTCGGTATTCGATACCGTGATTGGAACCCGCCGACCATCTTGGCTTTCTGCCGTAACCAAAATATTGCGGTACCGATAGCGCTTTTCATTTCTTGGCGAACGAAATTGACCCACACGCAGCGATAGAGGTTGAGAGGAATCCGGCACCACGTCTCTCCAAACCCAACGCTCATTTCTCCAATCTACAATCTCAACGGTCATGTACAATGGAAACTCCTGACTATCGACTTCCATTGTCAGTTCAGACATTTGCGCAGCCGTGTTGTCTAAAGCACACACCCACAGTAATGATGATTGCGAACTGGACCTACCATCCAAATTGACCCATGGATTGCCATTATACGGCAAGGTTTCTACCCGCTTTGCCCACGCCGCAGAATGTTCAAGAAAATACAGTGATGA
>CALDQI010000896.1:0-9403 GCA_937911635.1 uncultured Pseudomonadota bacterium
GCAAGGCCTTCCAGGTAGATCGAAGGAAGAGAAATATGCTGCCATTAAGAAAAAGAAGAAGGAAATTAAGATTGAGGAATTATGCAAAGATCTTCCAGATGAGTTCAAAGAGTTTATGCACTACTGTAGAGGTCTTGCTTTTACTTAAGATCCCGATTATGGCTACATCATAAGCTTGTTCGAAGGGTGCATGAAAAGGAATGGATTTGACACAAAGACACCAGATTTTATCTGGAACAAAAACAGATTGGCTATGGAAAAAGAGGCTATTAAGAGACAAATGCTTAATGTTATTAATAAGAAACCAAAGAAAGACACAGATGCATGATAAGGCTGATACGATAAATGAAAGAGAAATTATAATTAAACATGTGATTAAAAAAGTTAAATATGATTTGATTAATATTATGGAAGAGGCTGTTAAAGCAGGAGAGTTTTGGGCCAATCAGTTGCAATGACATATGGCCCCAACTAGTGTTCATCATCATTATTGGATTGATCGATTCGAGCTTCTTTAAAACATTGACCTGCCTTTAATGGATTTCGAATGCCACTGTTTTTTCGTACTTGGTCAAGCCAAATGAGGTAATTGGACTTCAATTGCTTAATTTGCTGCGGTGGTAGAAAACGTTGTAATGCAGAGATACTCGCTTCCATCGTACACATGCCACCATCAAAATAGGGCTTGCGAATTCTGGGGAGGGGTGGTTCGAGTGGCTGCACCGATATCCTTGGCAATGCTGTTAGCCCTTTGATCTTTTTCAACATCCTCGAGGTTTGTTTCCATGAACCATCTAAGACAATCAACGTCTTTGGGACAAATTGTCCAGTCCATTCATGGGGTGGGTGAGTGGGATCTGGGGCGTAGAACATTGGAAATAACAATATGGCATTATCAAGATGTTCGTTCGACAATACTGTTGGACCTGAGTATCGCGCTCCATGTTCGATGACGGTCGTATCCTTAATTGAATGCGCCAAAATTCGCGCGGAGTTTGAACCGCGGCTGAGCTCCTTACGATGACGAATGACACACAATTTCAGAGAGGAAACAATGGTTGTCAATCGATCGCAAACGCAGGTGTTGCCTCTTAGAGCACACGCAGGACAGCGCTCAAGGTTGGGCTTGGTTCGCGAAGTCATGATTCTGTCGACACTGGCGAGTGATTGTCAGTTGGAAATGTATCTTAGTATCGCGTGATGTACTGAGTCATCCATGGTACCTCACCGCGCACAGCCTTAGAGTACACCTCTTGTACACGACGGGTAATTGGACCGGGCTTCCCATCGCCAATTGGCAATCGGTCGCACTCCCGAACTGGGGTAATTTCTGCCGCCGTTCCAGTCATGAAAATTTCATCTGCAACATACATTGCATCGCGACCAAATGGCATTTCAACACACTCGATACCATCCTTCTTAAGAATGTCGAGAGCGGTTTTTCGAGTGATGCCGGCCAAGATATTTACCACCGGTGGTGTTTTGACGAGGCCATCTTTGATGACAAAGAGGTTCTCGCCCGTACCTTCTGCAACATACCCGCTGTGATCGAGCATAATTGCTTCATCATATCCATTATCATTGGCTTCATATCGAGCCAAGATGGAATTCACATAATGACCGATGATTTTCGCACGCTGTAAGTTGGCGTTGATGTGGTGTCTTGTATAGGAGGATGTTCCACAACGGATTCCTTCACGAATTCCTTCATCTCCTAGATAGGCTCCCCATTTCCATGTGGCTACGGCTACTCGAACAGGGTTGTGACGGGTTCCAAGTCCCATTGCGCCATGCCCCAAGAAGACGATTGGGCGAATATAGGCCTCTTCAAACTCATTGGCCTTCAATGTATCAATGCATGCTTGACGTACTGTTTCAAAGTCAAATGGCATTTTCATCCGACACATTTTTGCAGAATCAAATAAGCGTTTCAGATGTTCATCGAGTTTAAATATTCCGCCACCACCGTCGTGCTGCCGATAAGAACGAATCCCTTCAAAGGCACCCAGTCCGTAATGCAGTGTATGCGACAGCATGTGGACATTGGCATCCTCGAAAGGAACCACTTTTCCATCCATCCATACATATTTGCTTTCAATCGTCATGAGTGTCTCCAGGTAGAGTCGTATATTGTTTGGTCCATGTGTAACGTATTCAGCAGAGTCTCAAGGTGTCAACACAGTTCCTTGTGCATCCATTTCGATGACGGGTAGTCCCAACTCGAGCAATGGTGCTTTGAGTGATGCAGCATCTCCAACGATAACGACGACCAGTTTGTTGGGATCGACAGTCCCATTCCAAACCTCTTGTGCATCTTCTAATGAGGTGTCTCTCAGTTTATCATTGTAAGTACTGTACCAGTCGGTAGGAAGGTTGTATCGACCAATTTGAATCATTTGAGACAACAAGTAGGATGCACCTTCATAGCGAAGGGGATCTGTACCGAGAATGTATCCTCGAGCCGCATTGAGTTCTTCTTGTTGAATTGGACGTTCACCCTGAGAGTCTCGAAGTTCCTTTAGGATTTCAGATAAGGAGTCGGCTGTGTGCTCAGCCACCACTGAAGTCTGGACCTTAAATAAGCCAGGCAGGTGGTTGTACGAAATGCCCGTTCGAGCTCCGTATGTCCATCCTTTGTCCTCACGAAGATTCATATTGATACGAGCGATGAACAGACCACCAACAGCGAGATTCGCCAAGTAGAGTTCATCGGCAGTATCATCGGTGCGCTCTGATACAAACTGCCCTGCGTAGATGACCGATTGACTGGCACCTGGAGAGTCAACCAAGTGGACTGTTGTAGGCATGTCGTCCATCATAATCTTGTTGTCTGGAAGGTCTGGGAGTGTGCTATCGGATACTGGGAAGTCTGCAAAGCGGGCTTCTAGAAGGGGCAATACCTCCGAGAGAGAGGTATCTCCACCCACGTAGATGCTTGCATTGTTCGCATGAATATTGGCGTCATACCAGGCTTTCATTTGTTCGGTTGTGATACTGTCGATGTCATCCATCGTGGTGGTGCGTCCAGTATATTGACCTTGGTACATCAACTGATTGAACAAATTCTTAGCGATGGAGTTTGGGTCTTGCTTCGAGGCTTGTAGTTGCTGACGATACTGACGCTGTAGGATCTCCCATTCTTTTGTTGGGAATGTTGGCTCACTGGCGATCAAATCGAGAAGTCCAAGGCTGTCATCCAAGTTCTTTTTTAAGGAGGAGAGGGAAATGGCACTGCCGTCCAATCCAGCATAGGAAGACAGACTTGCCGCAAAACGTCGCTGTTCGGCACTCAGTCCAGCAGAATCGTATTCACCCGCACCTTCAGTTAGCATATCCATCGCAGCATTTGCGAGTTGTGGATTCTCAGTGTTCCACTCACCAGCATTGAATACAACTTGAACTGTGACCAGTGGAGTCTCGGAGTTGTTTGAAACCAGCACGGGGATTCCGTTGGAGAGTTCACCACGTTCGAGTTCTGGTAAGGTGAACGAAGGTGCTTCGAGTGGTGCAGGCTTTTCAGAGTACTGACGAGTGGGTGTTTCTGGAGTGGCCGTCTCGACAGGGGCATCTTTTGGTCCACAAGCGATAAAACTGTTCAATAAAAATAGTTGGGTCATCATGATTATTCGCCCTCCGTAGTTGATTCTTCAGAAGCAGACTCTTCCGGTGCGGGTGGTGTGATGTGCAATACGACGCGTTTATCCATATGGAGGTAGGAGTCAACAGCCGTTGAGATACTTTCAGGCGTGACAGACATATAGCGCTCGAGATCCTTTTGAACGAATCCCGGGTCGCCCACGGTCGTGTTGTAATTGTTCAGTGTATCAGCCTTGCGGTTGATGGTTTGTAGCCCTTGATAGAATCTCTTTTCCCAGTTGAGTTTAGAGATTTCGACTTGCTCAGCTGTTACGCCAGCGTCTTTGATGTTTGCCAGTGCTTCATCTATGGCTGCGACCACTTCTTCAGTAGTGTGTCCATCTGCAACGGTGGCCGAAATGATGTACTGACCTTGAAGCCGAGCACTGTATTGGAAAGCACCGACATCTTGTGCGACTTGCTTTTCGTATACGAGCGATTGGACTAAGGGACTGTCCGTACCGTCTGCAAAAATGGAGGAGAACACATCCAAATCGGCATCACCATCACCGAGCGCCTTGGGAGTAAGCCAAGCTACATATACCTTAGACTGAGGTGCTATAGGGTCTTCCTTGTAAATGACCTTTTCTTCTGACAGCGTTGCAGGTTCAATATCGCGAAGCGATGCAACATCTTCTCCCCGAGGGATTTCACCGAAATACTTTTGTACGAGGTCTTTTGCCTCTGCCGGATCAAAGTCGCCGCAAATCACCAATGATGCGTTGTTGGGTACGTACCACTTTTTAAAGAAGGCTTTTACATCGTCCATGTTTGCATTTTCAATGTCTTCATGCTTTCCAATCGTTGGGATGTTGTACGGATGACCGACTGGGTAAAGATTTTCAAACAGCCAAACCCAAGTCATTCCATAGGGCCGGATCTCGTAGCGTTGGCGACGTTCATTTCGTACGACATCTTGTTGGTTTGTGAGCTTGCTTTCAGACAATGCAGGTAACAGATAGCCCATTCGATCGCTTTCGAGCCATAAGGCAAGTGGCAGGTATTCACTGGGCACCCCTTCGAAATAATTGGTTCGATCAAAGTTGGTTGTACCGTTCACCTGTGCGCCGATGGGTTGCAGGGGAGCAAAATATTCGGTGTCGTGGTTGGCTGACCCTTGGAACATCAAGTGCTCAAACAAGTGCGCAAAACCGGTTTTACCTTCAACTTCGTCTTTTGAACCGACATCATACCACAAGTTGACTTGAACAAAAGGCACGGAATGGTCTTCGCTTAAGATGACATCGAGTCCATTTTCCAATTCATACTTTTCAAAGGGGATACTCAATTCTGGGCCAGTAGATGGTTCTACAGTTTCATCAGCCCATACAAGAGTACTAAGGCTGAGTAAGAGACTCAACATACAACCTCCAGTTGTGGTTTGTTGTGTACAATATTGCATTCAAAATTCACAATCCAGTATCGCAATACATCTCATAAAGCAAACGAGTGTGAAGTTAGTTGAATTCGATCCTTTGTTGAATTTCTCCCATCCTTTGGTACAATTAAGAACGTTAAATCAGAATGGAGATAAAGATGAAATGGAGTCTGCTTCTATTGGTGACCGCATGTCGCTCAAACAACATCATTACTACGGAAAAACCAACAGAAGATGAAGTTGTATTGGAAGATGCTGATGGTGATGGGTATTTTGGAGATGAGGATTGTGATGATCAGAATGCTCAGATTCACGCTGGGGTTGAAGAAATTTGTGATGGAATAGACAACAATTGCAATGGCGAGATTGATGAAGGAGTGTTGACGACCTTTTACATTGATGAAGATGGTGATGGATTCGGAGACCCAGACATTAGTGGAGAGTATTGCAGTCGACCTGAAGGCTATGTGCCTTCCGCATCAGATTGCGATGACACGAATCCCGAGGTTTTTGTTGGAAACAATGAATCCTGCGACGGTATTGATAACAATTGCAACGACGAGATAGACGAGGGTGTTGGGAATGTTTACTTCACTGACTTAGATGGCGATGGATTTGGGGACTCGGACAATACAATCTTGATGTGTGGACTCTCTGAAGGCTATTCAAGTGCCGATGGTGATTGTGATGACAACAATGCGGAGGTGTATCCAGATGCCGAAGAGTTGTGTGATGGTCTAGACAACAATTGTGATGGTGTGGCGGACGATGCAAACCTACAAATCTGGTATCAGGATGTGGATGGTGATGGCTATGGATTAGAAGAATCCGCCGTAGAAACATGCTTGGAGATGCCAGGGTACGTGACTCAAGGTGGCGATTGTGATGACAATCAGGTCTCGATCTCTCCAGCTGCCCAAGAAATCTGTGATGGGGTAGACAACAACTGCGATGGGATATTCGATGATGATGCTGTTGATCGGCTGATGTGGTATCAGGATGTGGATGGTGACTTTTATGGCGATGACAACACCTCCCTTGAATCGTGTATCCAACCGTTTGGCTATGTTGGACAAGGCGGGGACTGTGATGATTCGACCTCTCAAGTCTATCCAAATGCCGCTGAGGTCTGTGATGGTCTAGACAACGATTGTGATGGTTTGACCGATGATCAAGATACATCTCTCCAAAGTCCACCGACCTGGTACTTAGATGCAGATGGCGATGGGTATGGCTTAGACACGGTGACGATGGAGGCTTGTATTGCGTCACCCTCATTCATTTCTCAAGGAGGGGACTGCAACGACTTAAATGGTGCCATCTCTCCGGATGGTATTGAAGTGTGTGATTTGGCAGACAACAATTGCGATGGTCAGATTGACGAGGGAGTAGAATTGACATTTTACTATGATGGTGATGGTGATGGCTATGGTGTTTCGAGCAATATGATGGAGGCTTGTACTGCTCCCAGTTCCTATGTGAACAATCCCGATGATTGCAATGATTCAGTGCCGGAAGCCTATACCAATGCTGTTGAGGTTTGTGATGGTATAGACAACAACTGTGATGGTCAAGCAGACGAAGGGGTACTTCTGGATTGGTACCTAGATTTGGACGGCGATGGCTACGGTAGTAATTCCTTTGTTTTGCAAGCCTGCAATGCACCCTCTAGTGACTATGTTCCTGACGGTGGAGATTGTGACGAGAGCAATGTGGATTATTATCCTGGTGCAACAGAGGGGTGTGTAGACATCGATCAGAACTGCGATGGAGTAGTCGATAATGATGCTGACCTCGATGGGTATTCCGCATATTCCTGCGGTGGAAGCGATTGTGACGATGCAGATCCCGCAATATTTCCGAATATCAACGGGGTCTGCCCTCTTGGAACCGACTGTCTAGATTTATTGCAACAAGGCTACACGACGTCAGGTGTATATTCTGTTGATCCAGATGGTCACAATATAGGGCTTGACGCTGAGGATGTTTGGTGTGAACAACAGGCTTATGGAGGCGGATGGACTCGTTACGGGACAAACGACCCAAATGCAAGTTTGTGGAACACCATCAATATCCGAGATGACTTAGGATTTGGTTCGTTGAGCGGAGATGATTACAAGTCTGAACTAGCAGCAGCGGGGATTCTCTTTACCGATTTGATGTTCACCGATGAAATTTTATACGCCATCTACGAAGGCGTTAGCGATGGTAGCATGGTGTACTTTGAATGGTCCGCCTCCATTCCACGATACAATTGTGCACCTCAGAGCGGTTATGAGTGGGCGATGACTCAAGGAAACTTGGGGGGTGGTCAGTTGTGCACCACAAGTCTGTACATGCACCCAATTGACAGGGATGGATACAGTAATTGCAATCCGAATGCTCAGTGGGCAGGGAATGCAACTGGTCCAACGTGGTCTAGTTACAACAACGGTAGTTGTCCTCTGGATGATCCCGCTGGAACAGCATTCATGTCTGGAACGCCAAATCCTAGGTTGCCGTGGAGTGATGTAACCCCTCTGTATATGTACATTCGCTGAGATTAGCTTTGTGCTTTCCTTTCAAAGAAATATATCGGACCATGCTTTTCAAAGCCTTGTGCTTCGACAATCGGCCAAGAAGTGTCTCGCATGGCGTATAAGCCCAAATGCTGAATGCCACGAGATTGTGCATGGCGCATCCGTTCTGTAACCAGAGCAGAATACAAACCGCGTCCTCTCGACTCTGGAACGGTACATACCGCCCACATAAATGCCAGTCCAAGTTTCGGAAAGAGGTTGACGCCACCGGTTGACAAAGGTTGCATGGAGCGTTTGTCGTAAGCTACAAATCGCAAACATCTGGCTTTCGGTCCCGTACACATTTTCAACTCTGTTTCGTACTCTCTTTGTGTCTTGAACGGAGTGTCCTCTTCTAAACTCATCGATGGCATAGAAGGAAAGGAACGAGACATCACCAGATCCATATCGCGAAGTTGCTGAATAGACTCAACCCTCTGAATGGTGATATCGGATGGTAGAGATGGACGAGACCTTTGGACGTCTATAATCCACCCATCCGCAGTTCCAATCAGTGAATAGTCTTCCTTTAATAGAAGATGTTCCAGTTTGGGTGTGTAACTGGGCGCTCCAATTCTCCAGGCAGACTCTTTTCCTTTGTGTGCCTCCAAGACTTCTTGTACCAATGTATTGATGTCTTGATAGTCAGGATCCACACGAACGACAGCATTGTACAACCCTGTATTTTTACGACCAATGAGATATTCAATCTCTGGTCTGCGTACGATTTCAGCATTGTCTTGAACCCATCAGTGATCACACATGGCTTGCTCGAATCGCACGTCAATATTTGTCGTCATGGATTGGACCCTTGATACCCTTGAATGATGGAACGATAGGTCGAGGTCAATTCTTCTGCCGCCTTAGAACTGACCCAACTCATTAACAAGGACGGTATCATAGACATGTCTGCGAACATCTTTAAGTCTATCTGACAATAGTTTGGTGAAGCGACAGGGTAGAGTTGGAACTGTACCCAAGATGGAGGGTCCGTTGCACCAACAGAAATTGAGGTAATGGTCGCAGGAGAGTTTGTCGGTTGAAACGTCCACTCTTGCTGTGATGTGGACTCAAATCCAAAGCCCCCTTCTGTATAATCGACTGTTAATGAGGCACTAGTTTGTTTAATGATTTCGACTCTTTTTACCGATGAGGTGTATTTTGGGTATGAAGGGACATCTGCCAAGGCCGCAAAAGTATCCTCACAAGATGCCGCAACGATGAAATTTCCTTCCATACCCCATAGCCCTTCTATACCGATAGGGTCAGTACTCTTTGAAGAAATCATCTTCAGATCGCCATATTCAGTCGCTTGCTTTTCCAGTGAGGCTGTTGAGTCTTCAGCGTACGAGACAGGTATGAGCATTGAGAGTGCAAGTATATACATGTTTCCTTCCAGGTTTGTCCATACGCTAACATAGTTTGTTGTATGTCATCATTTGTTGGAGTCTGGGAATCGAATTCTCATTCGATACTATAATAATCATCTAAAGAGTGAAATTGAGACCGTATCTAAACTTGTCGGATGACAGGTGTTGGTTTGAAATAGTATTGGGTCCCAATGGGTAGAAGATGTCAGTTGGATTCACAGAGTGACGAAGAGTGTGCGAACGATGCGTACTTCTTGTACGTGAGTGAAAGTCTTTTATTCAATCGAACCCATACAGAGAATACAAATCCCACCTATCCCAATGATGGTGTCAGTTGGATTCACAGAGTGACGAAGAGTGTTCGAACGAAGCGTACTCCTTGTACGTGAGTGAGAACCCTCAAAGTCAATCGAAGAAGACAATGACAGATTGCAAATTGAAAAAGGGGCATACGCAAGTAT
>CALDQI010000897.1:0-1699 GCA_937911635.1 uncultured Pseudomonadota bacterium
AACCGTGAATCTCAATGTAGGCACTGGTTGAGGCACCACCGCCGGCTTCCAGTTCATCACCATTGAATACATAGACGATACCGCCATATTGATTCTCAGTACCGTCTGAGAGCGTCGAATCCGCATACCCAGCGGAGACAACCAGTTCACCAAGTCCATCACCATTGATATCAACAGCAGAGGCATTGTGACGCCCAAACTGCGCACCAATTGTACCAGTAATCGAGGTGAGGTCTGCATGCGCAATACTTCCACCATTGGCGATGTCTGCACCAGAAACCATCGCGACGTTCCCCGTTCCAGTCACACCCCAAGCAACAGCCATGTCCATTAAGCCATCGCCATCAAAATCAACATTTCCAACTGTTTCTCCACCAATAGCCGTACCGGTTGATGAATCAATGGTAAACAGAGCGTCGCTGTATCCAATTGCGCCACCAGCATTAATATCCGAGCCGTTGTACACTCCTACCCATGCGGCATCAGAACTATATACAAAGGATCCTCCAATTGCGACTTCTGGTAGATTGTCCCCATTGGTGTCTCCGACATTGGCAACATCAATCCCGCCAAATCCAACCCCTTGGATGTTTGCGTGAGCGTCCGCATACAACAAGGTTGCCCCTTGTGAGAAGGCACTCCCCATATAGAGATAGGCTTTTGAACTTCCCGGTGCACCAACCATCACGTCATTGAGTCCATCGCCATCAATGTCGCCTAAGGAAGCCATGTCCCAGCCCAAATAGGAGTAGGAATCTACTGGACCTTGAATGTGTGCCACTTTTACATCTCCAGGAGAGCCGTCGTTGGTGACGTCCAGTACAAAAACTGCACCATCCCAATCTTGCTGAGTCGTCGTACCGTCATCTGGGTTGTAATTGGCAAAATAGTAAGCATACGGTGATCCGACGAGCACCTCAGCAATTCCGTCACCCGTAATGTCTCCGAGTACAGCTGAGGACATCCCCAGTCCACCCTCTACACCAGATGTGGCCAAGTAGTTTCCAATGGCATCACGAGTCACCATTCCGTCGATGATACCATCGCAGTCACGATCCTGACCATCCCATCGCTCGTCAAAAAGCAACGAGGTCAGCGGTTCTGTATCATCACAGTCTGTTCCTCCATCGTATTCCAGAAACCCATCATTGTTGAAATCCCAAGTCTCATCGATGACACCATCTCCATCCACATCGATCTCTGCAATCGGATCACCGTCACCATCTTGATCGAAATCATCACTTCCATCACAGTTGTTGTCGATGCCATTGTACCAAACTTCTTCTGCGTCTGGATTTACGGTTGCATCTGTATCATTGCAGTCGGTCGCACCATCTCCACGCCCCACATGACCATCCCCATCACAGTCGTTGTTGTTTTCGAGTTCAACATCTCCAAATAGACGACGTTCTTCTGTTTGTCTGTATACATTAATTCCAATTACTCCGGGCAACTTACCTGCAGGACATTCGTGTGCAAATTTAAGGTGTTCCTTGGGATTGAGTACATCATCATCTGTCGGTGTAAATACGTGTGTCAACATTATAGCCATAGGTTAAATCCTCTGATTGATTTGCAAAAACAATTTCTAGAAAACTTCCTCATTGGTGGCCATGAAGAAGGTGGTGTAGGGAAGCGCCATATAAAAAACGCTTCCCACGGAGGACTCTACACCAGGAAGAATTTATCAAAACCACTG
>CALDQI010000898.1:0-8316 GCA_937911635.1 uncultured Pseudomonadota bacterium
CTTCTTTGATCGGGAAGTCAAAGAACTGGAAGCATACAAAGCTAAGATTACCGGTAACGAAGTTGGACGACTCAATCCTTGGGAAGGGGGGTATTACGCAGAAAAGTTGCAACAAGAGACCTGTGCGATCAGTGATGAGGAATTGCGTCCCTACTTCACAGTCGATGCTGTGATGAGTGGATTCTTTGAATTGGCGAAGGAACTTTTTGGCATTTCGATTGAGCGTATTTCTGGAGAGTTGACGGGGACCACTACAGAAGCAGAGTTTCAGATCTGGCACGATGATGTACGGGTCTATCAAATCCATGATGAAGATGGTTCGTACATTGGTGTGTTTTATGCCGATCTCTTTCCTCGAGAAGGGAAACGTGGTGGGGCTTGGATGAATCCACTCTACACTCATACGTCTGATACAGGGTTTCAAGGGCACATCGGACTCATTTGCGGAAATTTCACACCTCCAATGGATGGGCAATCTGCACAACTGTTGCACAGAGAAGTCGAAACGGTCTTTCACGAGATGGGGCATTTGCTTCATCACATGCTCGGTAAAGCAGAAGTACCCAGTCTTCACGGTACCAACGTGGCGTGGGATTTTGTTGAACTCCCATCGCAAATTATGGAGAACTGGTGCTGGGAGAAAGAGTTGTTGCAGCGGTTTGCAAAGCATGCTGAAACAGGCGAAGTGATATCTGATGCGTTGCTTGCGAAGATGAACAAGAAGCGCAACTTCCGAGCGGGGGCTGGTCAGATGCGACAACTCTCCTTTGGAAAGATGGACTTGAGTTTGCACTTGGCGGATGTAGACTGGAACGAAACAGACATCGATGAATTCTTGGTTCCATTGCTCGAAGAGTACCAGACACCCTATGCGATTTCGATGCCAACCAACGTGACGCAGTTTGGCCATCTCTTCTCTGGTCCTGTAGCCTATGCCTCTGGCTATTACTCATACAAGTGGGCTGAAGTACTGGATGCTGACGCCTTTTCAAGGTTTAAAAACGAAGGGATTTTTAATCCAACGGTTGGACGTGAGTATCGCAATACCATTTTGTCTAGAGGCAATACGGATGCACCGGATAAACTCTTTCGAGATTTTATGGGACGGGATCCAGATCCGGATGCACTGCTCCGACGGTCCGATCTACTGTAACTCTGATCTGTATGGAATAAATGGACGGTGTCATAGTGCACTTGGTCTTCCATCAGCGATGGGCTACGTTTGGGTAAACCGGAGTCTTCATGCTGTCATTAACCATCTATTGCCCCCATTGTCATGAGATTCAGACCCTTGCCATCGCTCCGGATGATTTGGGTCAGATGGATTTTGACTGCGGTGTATGCTGTCGTCCGATGACGCTTTACATATGGCTAGACGAGGAAGGCTCTATACAGGCAACGGTCCACCAAAGTTGGTAGACTCTCCGTATTTTATCGCAGAGTGCAAATGGTACCCTGACAGGATAAGGTGCCTTCATTGGAGGTTCTATGGAATGGTATGCACTGTGGCGATTGTTGAAGTGGATTGGGATTGCGATGTGGGCGATTGGCCTCCATCAGGTGATGGTGAGTCCCAAACAGTGTGATCGATTGAAGGGATTGTATCGCTTGACTGTATTTGGATTTGCATTCACTTGGATGGTCGGGTGGCTGATGATGAAACACATGGGGTACAGCATGGGCGATTCGTGGATAGCCAATGCGATACTGTTTGCCCTGATTTCAATGGTGGGGTCATTTTTGAGAGCTTTCTCGAATTCCAAAGGAAGGTTGTACAACGGAATGATACTGATTGGCTTTGCGCTCTCTATTGCTTCGATGGTTGTTCGATCCGGTGAATTGAGTGTATTGATTCCAGTCAGTGGGGTGTCTGTTCTGATTGGAGGGCTTGGTACGTGGTTCCTTCCTTCAGAGAGCGATGAGGGCTCGTCAGAAGCAGTTAACCAAAGTGTAGTCAACGGCTTTAAGTGGATGGCTTGGGTAGAAGGAATGACAGTGTTGGTCTTGTTTCTACTCTACATTCCCGCGAAGAAACTTCTCGATATCAATTTGGATGGTGGGACAGGATTGATTGGTTGGACCCATGGGGTCTTTGTGATTTTGTACGTCCTTTCACTGACATTTACATTTCGTACATTGAAGTGGTCTTGGAAGCAGTACCTCGTAGGAGGGTTTTCTTCATTCTTCCCCTTTGGAACGTTTATCTTTGAAAGACGGGTACTGACGAAACAAGAGAAGTCATGAAGAGCTAGGCCGCAGTAGATTGTGTAGGGGCATCTTCTAGCGGCCTTCCCAGCAACCAAATGCTTGCGATACAGGCAACGATTCCCAAGAGCAAGCATACACCCCAAGACATCCCTAATCCAACAGGGATCGAACAACACAGTAGAGAGATGAGTCCAGATACCATTGCATAGGGAAGTTGTGTTCGAACATGCTCAGCGTGGTCGCATCCTGTTCCAGCACTAGAGAGAACAGTAGTATCTGATATCGGTGAGCAGTGGTCTCCCCAGGTGGCTCCACTGAGGACTGCCGCGGTTACCGCCAAAATGATCTCTATGGTTGCTCCCGACTGTACAACGAGTGGAAGAGCGAGGGGCATTAGGGTACCCATCGTACCGAAAGATGTCCCAGTAGCAAAAGCAATCCCCGCAGCGAGTACGAAAACCAAACTCGGGAACCACATCGGATCGATGACGCCATCTAGGACTTGAATCAAATAATCTGCTGAGCCAAGTTCTTTCATCACGGTTCCAATGGACCAAGCCAAAATGAGAATGATGATGGCT
Organism: uncultured Pseudomonadota bacterium; assembly: GCA_937911635.1. GTDB lineage: Bacteria > Myxococcota_A > UBA796 > UBA796 > UBA796 > CAJWHX01. The sequence continues at coordinate 2,790 of CALDQI010000898.1, forward strand.
TCAGCAATACGACCCATCCCCGTGTGGACAGCCTCTTTCATCTCTTCACCAGTGGTGCCAAGTAATTTGGCCAATCCGATAGCTGATAAGATTGCGGTGATCGACCCTCTCAGCATAGCGTCATAGCCGTCTGCTGCAGAGATGATGTCAGAGATGGTTGTCGCATCGGGTTTTGCTGAGGTTCCTTGTAGATATAGATCTAGCATTGAGACACCAATGAGAAGTAGGATCGGTACCACTCCGAGCCAGATTCGTTTGCCTTCGACGGGAACACTTGGCTCCACATCTATCGCGAGCGCTTGAAGTTCAGACTCACGCATGGGACCGAAATCTCGAACACTGACTGCCAGGACAAAGCCAAACACCAAAGCCAGGATCGGATAGAATCGATAGGGTAATCCTTCCAAAAATAAACCATAGGCAGACATCCCTTCGAGTCCTGCTTGTTTGAGCGTATCCGCAGATAGGGTTTGCATCGCTTCATCGATCAAAGAGACCTCATATCCCACCCAAGTACTGATCAGAGCCAGTGTCGCCACAGGAGCTGCTGTTGAGTCCACGAGATAAGCCAGTTTTGCACGCGATACTTTGAGACGGTCGGTGATGGGTCGCATCGAGGAACCGACGATCAAGCAGTTGGCGTAGTCATCAAAGAATACGATCAGTCCCGAGAACCATGTGCCGACCAATGCGCGTCGTCGCGTTGTGGCAAACTGGGCCACCCAGTCTACTAGAGCCTGCGTTCCTTGTCCCACCCGCATAATCTCTACGGTTCCAGCAATAAATAGTGAGAAGACGATTACTTTCATTCCGTCACGGTCGGCGACTGAGTCAATAAACAGTGGATCGACCACATACAACACAGCCGAAAATGGATTGCCGGTGATCAGTACTGCACCCAGTAAAACACCCATCAGCAGCGAAAAAAGTGCGCGTTTGGTCCAAAGCGATAGCCCAACAGCCACAAAAACGGGTAGTAGTGATACAATGCCCATGTACATCTCCATCAAATGAGGAAGTCTTGAAAGCCATTTGTATCCATCATGATTCACCCCTGCAACTGATGCCCTTTGGTGATTCTGTTGGAGATCTACCGATACTCAATCAAAGACTGGCAGACCATCAACGTGCTGTATTGGAGCAATGTGGGGTTGAAATTGTAGAAGAGCCTCCCAGTGACGAGTCGTACATCTTCTTTGGAGAAGAGGTTTGGTTCACAGAGACGTTGATTGAAGAATTACTGCGAGATATTCCAGATAGTGGGAATGGTCGATTGCGATGTACAGATGAACTTTGGAATCAGCACAGTAGCAGTGTATTGTCGACTGGCGACGGTATTTTTCGACTTGGATTTTGCTTTGGAGAGTTGCCAACCGATGTATCAGAACTGCCAGAACTAGAGATGGATTTTCAACTGAGAGATGGGGACCCGATAGACTTGCATCCGAAGATGGCACATGCACTCCGCCCGATGCGGGTTGGAGCAATGATGGCATTTGAGGTCAAGCACTGGTGTGATGTGCTCCGAGTCAATCAGTTTGCCATTTTGGAGAAGTTCGAACGGGTGAAATGGCAATGGAGTCAGAGTTCCTTCTTTGCCAAATGTTGGACTGTAATCGCCACTGTATTCAAAGTGCGTTCAATCAACCCACAGACAATCGCCAGACGGATTGGGACAGAAGGCAAAAACTGCAAGATTCATCCAACAGCCGTCATTGAGGCGTGTGAGATCGGTGACAACGTGGAGATCGGTCCCTATGCGGTGGTTCGGGCCAGCGTGATTGGAGATGGTGCCAAGATTGAAGAGCATGCCACGGTCAATTTGTCTGTATTGGGACCAAACTCACGTGCTGCAAGGTATGCGATGATCAATCTTTGTGTGTTGATGGAAAACGCCTTTGTATCTCGGGGTGGTGGCTTTCAAATGAGTTTATATGGCAAAGGGTGTTTTATTGCGGTGGATGCTGTGATGCTCGACCTCTCTTTTGGTAAGACGATTCGTGTTTTAGACAACGATGGGCAATGGGTCGATAGCAAGCAACACTTTGTTGGTTGTTGTATTGGACACAGAGCTGCCATTGGAAATGCTGTTCGCCTCAATTATGGAGTGTCTGTACCCAATGATGCTCTATTGGTCGCCAATGCAGATGAGCTCATTTTCGATGCTTCTGGCGCTGAACCCAATGTTCCTGCCAGAGTCAATGACCTACACGGGGTAGATGTACTCAATCCCAAAGGCCTTAGAGATGTTTTTACGGATCTAGATTAGACAGTAATGGATGTTGAGGATCAATCTTTGATGGTGAGAACAATCGAATTTGCTTTCCTGTGGTCAAGGCCGCATATTGATCTTGCTCAATACATCAAAGATTTACTGTAAGTTGGTTATCTATATGTAAGAATATGAGCGAGGACCATTTATTAGGTGAGGTGAATATGGCTGTAAATAAAAATGCCAAAAGATTGACGGCTCTATCGGTGGCTGCACTCAAAGCCGCTGGAGGAGATGTAAGGGCGTGGTTTGCCGTCGGAGTAGGGAAAGATTTTCTTTTTTATATTGATAAGAAGGTTGCTCAACCGACAAAGTTTAAAGAACCATTGACCTTAAAAAATATGCTGACGAAGCTAAAAGTCGATGTTGCGAGTACCATTCAAAAAGATTCACTTGTCATTGCCGGTACAATACAGTCTGCTGAAGGTCAAGCCGCTTGTGAAATGACGGTCAAAGTAAAAGCCAACGGCGGTGGGAAGTCGACGTTAAAATCTCTTGTAAAAGATGCTGGTTTTAAGAAGATTGTTGGGAATGTAGAGATCGTAAAGGCTCACCGCGGTGAAGTCGATACTGCAGATGCTGAAATGGATTCTACAATTCGAACAGAGATGAAAGACAAGAAGGTGAAGGGGGTCAAAGTCACGCCAGGTGAGCACGAGGGTGAAGAGAAGATCGAAGTGCCCGATAATCTTCGTAAAGCACTGAAAGTGTATAAGTGGTGGGACAAGGACGGTCGCGCAGACATGGAAAGAATCTTAGATGCTGTACAAGGAGTCGCACCAGAGACACCTATCGACGATGCAACGAAGAGTGAGGCTGAAGATACTTTACAAACGATACATCGTCGACTCAAAAAATTTGCAAAAGCTGGGATGTACGATTTGTTTGCTGATGGAAAGTTTTGGCCTGGAAAACTTGCTAAGCTGCGACCACAAGACTACGACTTGACCAAACCGGTGCTCAAAAATTTGCTCAAACAAACAGACAGTCTATTGAAGTCCTTGCAGGGTGCCAAGAACGCTTCTGACTTTACCGACCAATCTACTGAACTGTTAGCATCTATTGAGGATGACGCACAAGAGTATAGTGAACTTGAAACAATCGGTCGCCGTCTACAATTAGACGATGGTGATTTTCTAGAGTTTATGGAAGCTGGAAAAGGACAACTGCCGTTGGTCAAAGATTTGGTGTCGAAGTTCTCCAATGCAGACGTCAAAATGCTGCTCAAGCATGTTGGTGGTGGGAATTGGGACCATCTATTTTTACAGATCATGATGATGTGAGGGAACACAAATGAAGAATTTAGAAGAAGCTGTCAAAATGGCAGGCACCGTCAAGAACTTATGCAAATATTTCAATCGGCACAAATCTTTCCAACCCTTTGAGATTGTTGAAGTTGCTGAAGAAGTTGGATTCGACAAAGCAAAATTCAAAGAGAAGATGATCGCTTTACAAACCCAAGAGGACAGCAAGCCAAAGGTCAAAGAACATACGATGGTATTGTTCTCTCATCCCGACTTTGGCACCAAGTTTCTCGCCGATTTAGACGACCGCGTGATTGTAGAACCAGGATGGGTCTTTCATGTTGAAGTTGATTTGAAAGCCAAAACTCCGGCTGCGTTGAGTTATGGATTGGACAATCCCAACATTTTGCAGAAAATCAAGGATGCGGGTGACTTTTCGGGAATGATGACGGCGATTCAAAAGGAATACGTAAGTCTACTCGATAAGCACTACTCTGAAGACAATGACAATCTGGATTCAATAGAGCAAAAATTGCAGTCGTTTATTGAGGCCCAAAAAGATGCAGCGATTCAAAGAGCCAAAGATTGTGCGACCAAAGAGTTTGGTCTGGAAGCACAGATCTCAGCCACTGCGCGATCAAGAGCGTTCCAGTGTACATTGGGTGTTGTTACAGTGAGTCTTGGTGCGATGGCAACAGCAGCAGGGTTTGCCATTGCGTTACCGGCTGGGATTCTGGGATTGCATGGGACACTGAAGTCTCTCGACTCGACATTTCGTACCTTCAGAATGGTCCGGAATGGTTTTGAAAAGAACATGTGTGCGGCAGAGTCGTGCTATCAGAGAGCCGGTGCAGTAGCCAAAACGATGGGTGCAAATTCAGGGCAGATCGGTGCGAGAGTTTGGGAAACGGCTGTGGGTGACCTAGGCAATTCTTTCAAAAAGGGAAATCAGTTTCTTGGTATGGCTGAGGGAGATCTACTGAAGTTTGAAAAGGCCGCCAATGATATCTCCTCTGGTTTGAGCAAGTATGTACTGAAAAGTCAGAGCCTTTCAACGAAAATGAGTGAACTAGAAGGGGCTTTGTTGACATTGAAATCGGATCCGAGTGTTGCTGCTGAGAAGATATCCAGTATGGAAGCAAACCTTGAGAGTTTAAGGGGATTGGTTGGGAGTATCGAGTCAGAAATCGATACCATCATCAATCACTGTGAGCATCAAAATGTCTTTGTGGCAGGATGTTCCTCACGCATTGCAAAGGTGAAAGAGATTGAGGCATTGTGTAAACCATCCACAGGAGCACAGGCATTTCTGTTGGCTTATGATGCATTGGAATTAACAGCTGGTGTCATTGGTGGTGGTTTTGCTGCTGGGAAAGGGTTTACCGGTGAGAAATTGGTGGGTGGGTTAAACCCAATGAATGAGAAAGCTTGGGTGACCGTTGGTAACTTTATGGGTCACACGAATGCAATGATTGGGGCAGTGTCTTTGGCTAAAGATATCTACGACACTTGTACAGACACAGATTGAGGCACATCCCTTATATGGGCCAGACTCTGTTTGGTAGAGGTTCGTAGGTAAGGGTGTGAATCCTGTTTGTGCTGCCGTAATTCGGATAGAGTATTGAATCGCGAATCAATGTCGCCTTGGTAGATGTGATCAACTCTCTGTCCATACGTACTGAAACGTAACGATCCATATTGTTCATCGTTTAGACAAAGATTTTCCACTTCCTTCAATCCCTTACGGTATACTGGTTCCAAACCATTGATTGTAGGAAGACATATGAAACAGTTCAGTTTGCTGGCATTACTTGTAGCCTGTGGAGATACAGAGAAACCGGAGATCGAAGAGGAAATCATTGATACAGCAGATCAGGCATTTGATCTAGATGGTGACGGTTACACCTCGGATGAAGATTGTGATGACAGTTCCAGTGCCATTTTCCCAAATGCAGAAGAACTCTGTGATGGAGTCGACAACGATTGTGATGGGGAAATCGACGAAGGAGTT
>CALDQI010000899.1:0-5752 GCA_937911635.1 uncultured Pseudomonadota bacterium
GTGCCAAACCTGCGGCTTTGAAGTTGGATTCAACATGGGGTCGCAAATTGCGTTAAATCCTTTGAAATAGATCTACAAATAAAGTCCAAAATCGATCCCGAAACCATTGACAGTTTAGCTATACAATCCTACATGTTGATTTTGAGTGGTCTCAAGTCCCTACCGCCAGAATTGGCACGTTCTCTAAGTCAAAAGACCAATTACGGAGTCATTATATTGGATGGCTTGACCTGCATTGAACCAGCGTCAAAGGACATACTCGATGCCTTTGAGGGGACCATCGAATACCTAGGAGAGAAAGAACTCTGTACAACCAATAAAGAAGAGGATTCAACACAATCTTCTTCAACCACACAATAATTAATGGAACTACATTAATCGGTGGAATTCGAGTTCCCTGATGTGGTATGGATTACCTCTGTCTCTGTTGAAGGGATTTCTTGAGTGCTGAGACTTAGTTTACCATGAGACATTTGTCTGTGCGATGACGAAGTCCTGTGCGTCCCAGCCATACTGCTGACTGAGATTCATCGGATGTGGACGGTAAAGCATCGTTGCGGTCACAGTTCCCGTTGTGCAGCCTTCACCCAACTGAAAGGTGTGCGGCAATACCAAATTGCTTCCGGGGGGTATACGATTGTCGCGTAGAATATCGGTAGCTTTGTAATGAGGCACTTGCAGAGTCCCTTCAGCATCCACCAACACTTTGGCAAAACTCTGTCCTGTTCGTCCCACCAAACCCTGCGAAGGCATTCCATCTTCAAGAATTGCACTCGTAGATACCAAAAACAGTTTGTCCCCTTCTTGTAGTTCGATTGCTTCGTTCATCGCCAAACCATCCGCAACTTGGATGACTGCTGTTTGACCCACTAAGGTATAGTTTGGCATTCCCTTTTCTTCGAGCGTTCTTTCAGACTCAGCAAAATAACCGATGCCCGTGTAGTCTTGATAATCACCAGTAGATCTGAGCACTTTTAGTGTCACTGCATCAAAATCTAAAGAATCCGGCAACGTCCATTGAAGAACATTGTCGGAACGCAGAATGGACTCTCCTACAACACCACTCGCCAATCTGCCACCGATCTCATCAACAATCGAACCACTTTGCAATACAGGTTCACCACAATCGGTTTCAACATCGATGAGTACATACATTGCGCGCATTGGCTCACCAGTTGGAATAGCATGACCACACCCTACATTCGCTACGGATGTCGATACTGCTAGTTCATCACCCACTATGTCTGTTTGAATACTGAGGTGTACTGCGGTATCTATCAGTCTAGGCTCTCCCTCAAATGGCGAACGAAAAATATGCTGACGAACATCTTCTACCGGTCTGGGAAATCCAAAGGTAATCGACTGATTTTCGACCGTGGCGATATCAACTGCATTTGTTTTATCGACATAAGACGGCATGTGACACCACTGACAAGGGGTGTCTGGATTGTTGAATGGTCCTGATTCCCACTCACTGTAGGTACTCTGAATGGGCAATCCCTCGGGCCACTTTTCAGTATCGAGCGTGGTTTCAGGAACCAATGCGGGCTGCTCATGCTCGTGACATCCTGCGCAAAATACAGACTGATTGAACTTATCTTGTGGGGACGCTGCCATCGCAACATTTGGAACATCGATGATCGGTCCATAATATACTGGGTCCCACTCAAAGATATTTCGACCTGGTTCCCCAGGTCGATGAACGACCAAGCGACTGCCATACCCAGCCGGTTTGGTCATGTCGATATCTTTCACCTTGTGACAGGTATCGCAGTGCACACCCGCGTCATACGCGAGACCAATCGCATCGTGAAGATTGCGGTCCATTAATTGCCCATTGATTCCCGGTGCATGACAGTCTGCACAACCGCCAAAGGCAGTTGGCTCAACTCCTTCATCCAAATTGGGATCATCACAGGCTTGTTCTGATTCTGCGCAAATGGGATTCAAATCAGACAAGACGCCGTGTTCCACGTGACACTTGTAAATGGGATTTCCATCGGTACCCGGTTCCACACCGATTTGCCAAGCACCACCAAAGGCTTCACACTCCTCAACAGTTGTCGCCAATCGCGTCACTCCATTGTACAAGTCGTGTAACAAGGGGTTGGAAGCCGCCTCAGAATGCTTCGACGTCCAAAAGTCTCGTACAAAATCGGTATGACAATGAGAACAATTCTCCTCCATTTCATCATATCCAGTGCCGGGGTTCTGAAATGTGTAGTCTGGGTTGTCTGGTGCTTTCACTTCTCGCAGACTCATTGAAATTGGAGTGTCCGGTTTGAAGAACTCATAGCCCTTAGCTCGATATCCAAGTTTGGATGCTACGATGGCGGGCTCACCCTTGTAGATGTTGGTGTACCACAAAGAAAAGTTACCATTTGCATCTGTCAAAACTAAGGTTTCCGGGCGACCACCCACCATGACATTGGCATTTTCAATCGGTGCACCTTCATCATCTACAATCTGACCTGTGACTTCAAAAGACTCCGGAATCTCTTCGTCTACTGGGTCTTCAACCGGTTCCACCGCGCTATCTAAGGTCGCTGGGTCCTTACACCCAAGCAACACTAAAAATAGATTCATGGCAACGACTCAATCCATGCCGATACAGCACTGGTGCCCTCTTCATCTACTTGACTTGTTGCCAGTGGAGGCATTTGTGCGGCATCGTCTCGGTGAATCATTCGATAATAAATGGCTGACGCCATTGGATTTCCGGGAACGACCCTACCCAGAACATGCTGGTCTTTGAACACCTGAGTGTCGACCCCAACCGTAGTTTTCCAAGCATTGGAGTCTTCTGGAGTAGCCGTACCAACATCGAGCCAAAGATTCAGATCGTACATGGGCAATCCATCCTTTGATTGATTGTGACACGGACCGCAATTAACGTGCATGTATCCCAAAGCGTCTCGGTTGATTTGATCACCCGGAATGGAAACAGGTACCTCTGGATCATCGGACAAGGCATCCATTTCAACCAGCTCTTGGAGGGATATGCCCTCGGTGACTTCACTCAGCATAATAGCCGAAAAACCTAGTCCTCTAGAAGGTCTACCACCACCTTGCTCTGCGGTTCCGTGACATTCTACACACTGCTTCCAAGAGGGTATGTCGTGGTCTGTACCCAGAACATTTGGCATGCCTTCCGGAGAAACTTTGAACGCTTCGGTTTGCTGTTCATTCCAGAGATAACTCACATACACAAACTCTCTCTCACCGGGGCCAAGTCGCTCTATGTAACGTGTTTCCACCTTCTTGTTGCCCACAGAGAACTCTTTAAAAAACCTCGTCCCCACTGGGAAAGACCAATCATTCATGTTCGATGAATCAATCTTTTCGCACTCCGGTATATACACCCAGCGCCTTTTACCTTCTCCGTCAGACCACAGCTCGTACTGCGGTTTGAACAGGCGTACCGCAGGATGAATTTCGTCCTGCACGATATCAACATAGAGTTCTGTCTCAGACAACTTATCAGGCAATACGGATTCTAGCGTCGGTATCTCCGTCCCGAACTCGGTAATCTGTTGATCAGGCAGCTGCGTTGGTTCAAAGGTATTGACGCACTGTGTGCCGTCGATGCCCGTTTCCGAAGCGCTGTCTACATTGGACGTGTCAAAACTTGTTCTGGGAGATGTACACCCCAATCCAAGAAGTGCGACACCAACACCAACTATCTGATTACTCAATACCTGCATGACTTCTTATAACGTCGAATGCATCGTCAGTCCCACCATGCCCAGTAAAGCACTCGACGATTTCAAACTCTGGTGTAAACACACATATTTCTGGATGCGCTATTTGGTCCATCGGTGTTGCATCAGCAACCGTTCCATCTCCACCTGCCAATACCGGAAAATCTGGAGAACCAATGCGCTCTGCATATGCCACAACATCCTCAACCACTGCCGGATTCCCGCTGGCACCTTCACTCAGCACAAAGATGAAACTAAAGTCTAAACCCGTTTCTGCGATGAATGCTTCTTGTCGTTCTTGGAGACCACCTGCCTCCACAGTACAACCACTTCACCACGCGGCAGTCATATAGAGGATGTGGTACTCCCCGTGAAAGTCCCAAATATCAACGGCTTCCTCACACTGATCGGGAAGTTGGAGATTCGCAACAACGTCTCCATAATCGTTTCCGGTAGAAACCAAATTCCCAGGATCATTGTGCTCCCAGCCACATGCATAACACTGCTCATCGGCATCGGCAGGATTGCTCACACAATCCACTTCATCGGCATCTGAAAACCCATCCCCATCAGAATCTGAGGAATCTGGGTTGGTTCCCAGTTCCAGTTCCTCACAATCATTCAATCCATCGGCATCTGAATCAAGCGAACAGTCTGCTTTATCAGTACAAGCGAAAAGAAGTGAACACAATAAAAATTCAACTCGCATCATATTTAAACCTCACAATCAATATACCCTATACCCCTATGTAGTATATACTACACGACATGTAAAGTAAAGTATTAAATACTCAATCGTACGCTGTATCTTTACATATAAAATGAGTCAGATGTGTTGTGCTATCTTCTCAAGTCCTCAATCGAACCTCGAAGAACGTCTCTATCGACCATGGATTTGAGATTCTCTATGTCACCATTGCTACTAGAGAATTCTCCAGCCACTGTTTGCCAAATCATCCAGTTGGGTTTCCAAAAGGGCCAAACACCCCATGAGGCTACCCAAAATCGCTCGATCGATGTACCCAGAAGATGCTTTTCATAAAAGGAAGGTGTCGTATATACAATAGGCTCCACTCCATAAGCATCACGAAGCGTATCGTAGACTACTTCCAGACGTTCTTGGATTTCCTCATTTGAAGGAACATTCTTACATCCAGGGTTGAACTCCACATCAATTACAGGTGGGAGTGCATCCTCGTCATTAGGAACCTTTTTTATGAAGAACTTCGCCTGCTGTTCGGGCGGTGAGCAAAAGGTCATAAATAGGTAGGCCCCTCTGGGTATTCCTACTCTCTTACTTTCTTTCCAATTCCGTTTGAACTCAGGATCCAAATAGTCATTGCCTTCCGTTGCTTTCATATATACAAAATCCACCGGATCTTGCTGAAGTGCATCCCAATTGATTTTGCCCTGATGATGAGAGATGTCAATTCCTCGATTTTGGTACAAGATGGGATCGACGTGACCGTGAAACATCGCGTAACACCATCCAGCGTACGAACTGAGTATACAAACGACCACCAATATCTGCTTCCAGTATTTCATTCTTCTCATTCCAAATATTCATCAGTCAAGTATTCATCAGTATAAACGTTGACCTGCAAAAAGTCAGACAGAATACTCTTCTGTTCTGCTCCCATCATTGGAGACAAATATTTTATCTTCACTCACAGTGATACAACTCTTATTAAAACTTCAATATCATCGATAAGGAGTCGTGATAAAATGGATAGTGAATAAATTAACAAGACATACCGTAGTATGACCAAACAAACGATCTAAGGTCTCAAAAATGATCTACTTTTTAGCACTTATAAGTCTCGCGAATGCTCAGGAAATGATGCAATCAGAGTCTATTCAGGTTGATGCCTTCGTTGAGCGATTAGAGGCTGACCCAGTCTCGGCTGGAACTTGGAATCTGCTCAATTCATCCATCAGCCATACATTTGCTGGACGTATGAGCATGACAACTCGGTGGATAGAAGAATCTAAACTCAGCCCAAAAGTATTGGAAGCAATGCACAATGAAGTCCTCTACATCTATCCAAATT
>CALDQI010000900.1:0-6046 GCA_937911635.1 uncultured Pseudomonadota bacterium
ACGAGCGATTCAGGCGTTGCAGCCGCCTCAAAAGGGTGATCAAGATCAGCAAGATGGTGAGGATGAGCAGGATCAGAACCAAAATGGAGAGCAAAAGCAGCAACAGGCAGGAGACATGAGTCAGCGTCAGGCTCAGCGTAAAATGCAGGCTGCCAAAGAAAAGGAAGCCAAACGGGACCAAGAACAGCAAACGGTACCGGTCGCAGGAGGATTTGTGGAGAAGGATTGGTGATGTGGTTGTATAGTATAATGGCTCTCGTGTTGGCCCAAGAGGTACAACTCAGCATTGATAGCAATCAGATAATTGTTGGTGTTCCAACAGTTCTGACAGTTCTGGCGACGGGTTTTGAAGAGGAACCCACTCCCGAAGTGGGTGAGATAGCCATTCAAGGGCGAAATCGGGATTTTGTACAGTTAGACTTCTTAGGTGTGAACCCAATGGTTTCCCGTCAAACAAGCATCATCAATGCTCGCCGATCGGATTCTGTGAATGTACACTATGCCTATCGATATCGTCTGATGGTCCAGAAGGAAGGTGAGTATCAAATCCCAACCGTTCAAGTGACGCAAAATGATCGATCTGCCACTTCAGCACCGGGCCGCTTCTCAGTGAAAGAAGCACCGACCACCCCTGAAATGGCAATTGAACTCAATATTCCGAAAGGGACTGTCTGGGTGGGACAAACCATACCACTGAATATCGATGTATATTTGCAACGGGATATTGGAGACTTGACAGTAGTGGTACCGTTGTTTGATGAATTTCCTGTTCAGCCAAACTCAAGTGCGCAGGTCACACAAGAGTTCACGCTGACGACGGTGCATGGTGACATCAATCTTCCAGTGTTGCAAGATCGCGTTCGAAAGGGAAATCAAGAGTATACTCGAGTTCGAATGATGGGTGAGGCGACCCTAACGCAGGCCGGAAACATAGAGGTGCCACCATCCAAGATATTGGCTCAAATGGTTGTTGGCCAGCAGCGCGGGATGATGGGCTTTTCTAGAAACCAGTATCAGCTGTTTCAAGCAAAGGACACAGAGAAAACCTTGGATGTTAGACCCCTCCCGCTCAAAGATAAACCGGATTCTTTTTCAGGAGCGGTGGGCGAAGCCTTTTCGATGAAAGTGAGTGCGAATAAAACGGTGGTCGCAGTCGGCGAACCGATACCCCTAGAGTTGGAACTTCGCGGGAAAGGAAACCTTGACGGCATTCGACTTCCCGATTTTGAGTCTCTGGGGTTAGACGAGCGGATTTTTGAAACTCCGAATCAGATACCCCTCGGTATTGACAACGATGAGGGCGCCAAGGTCTTTTCCTTCTCTGTACGACTGAAGTCTCCAGATGTCAGGGAGATACCCGTATTGGATTTTGGGTACTTTGATCCAGAGAAGGGAGTTTATCAGCATGCATACACTCAACCAGTGGCTCTGTCTGTGTCCGGTAGCAAAGTGATTTCGGTCGATCAAGTCGTATCGAATGGTCAGCAAAAACCGACTGTAGCGTCAGAAATCGGTCGTGACGGGTCTTTGTCAATCAGTCGATTTGATTTGAGTTGGTATGAGAGTGATTCGGCTTCAAGAATGCCCTGGTGGCCACTGACCGTTGGTGTACACGGTTTGGGATTCTTGGCTTTTCTGACACTGACTTGGAGAGAGCGCACACAGGAAGATAGAGCGGAGCGATCTGCTCAAAAGGCTTCCAAGATGGCATTGAGCAAGGTGTCTAAAAAAATGACAACAGCTCCGGCTTCTGAAATAGCCTCTGAAGTTTCCCAAATTCTCAGACAAGTTGGCAAAGAGCATCCGGATACGAAAGATAAAGTAGAAGAGATTGTGCAAGGTATTGAGATTGAAAGTTATGCTCCCACTGCAAAGACCCAGCCCTTCTCTGATGCTGTACAACATAGTGTACGTTCGTTGCTCTCCGCCTTACTGATACTGTTGTTTTGTATGTCACCAACGGCGGAGGGAGAGATTTCATCCGGGATTTCTGAACTTCAAACATCCTATCAAGAGGCTATGGGTATCGAAGCGCACACAGAGCGTCAGCAGGCAATGCTGTCAGTTCAACATCTTCTGAAATCACATGTCGATCGCTATCCGGACGATGGTGAGGCATGGACCAATTTGGGGACCGTTTCGTTACACGTTTCGGACAGAGGACGAGCTGTATTGGCATATGAAAAGGCACAGCGTCTTGGGGTGGAGGAAGCTTTGATAGAACGAAACCTTACTGAGATCAATGCAGGTCTACCGTCTTGGGTACAGCGTAGCGAGAACAGTTTATGGCAGGATGCGCTGATTTGGACCACACTGCCACTGGTATATCAATGGATGTTCTTCAACGTTTGCGGAGTGGTCTTGCTGGTTGGGTGGAGGTACTCCATTCGATATCGACTGGTGCTGATACCTTGGACGGCTCTAGCCGTTGGATTGGGCGTTTCGTGGCTGAATTCCTTAGAGCCATTGGTTGTCGTGATGGAAAGTACGCCATTACGAAGTGCAGATCACGCTCAGGCTCCATTGGTTAGGAATGATTGGATGCCGACGGGGGCGCAACTGATGGTTGTTCAACACCAGCAGGAATGGGTGCAGGTTCAGCTGCCAAGTGGCGTTCAAGGGTGGTTGCCACAGGCTTCGATAGCGGATCTCTAGAGATTTCGTTAGGGGAAGAGTCTCAATAGGATAGAAATATTGGAGTGTCGAGTAGAAGTGTAATCGCTGACAACGACTCTTCGGTCGACTATGTACCGTTAGACACCTTAGAATGAATTCTCTGATGGGGGCTGTCAATGTTATACTGTTCGTGTATCGCGTCATTTTGTATCAGTCGCACGACAAAACGATGTATCCCCATTGAAAGGAACAAAAGAAAATGGATCTTGTGAAATTCATGCTGACATTGTCAGGTATCTACATGCTTTCCGCGTGTACTGATTCGGGAAAGCCTGTGATCGAATCCGAAGAAATTGTACCCCCCGTCAATGAAACTCCTACACTGTCGGTGTTGTCTCCAACCGATGGTGACGTGCTATTGTCCGACGCTTTGGTCAATGTGTCGTTGCAAGTTCAAGATAATGAGGATTCACCATTTGATTTAAGATTGTCGATGCATTCAGATCTGGAGCAAGAGATTGTAGCCGATTGGCAGATTGACGAATCTGGTCTTGCTTCGACATCTGTTCAACTAACTGAAGGGGTGCACGAACTGACATTTGCAGTTGAAGACACCGGAGGTGAGTCGGCTTACGAGTCTATTTCTGTAGAGATACTACGTCCAAATGAGGATCCGTCCTGTCTAATTTCGGCGCCTCTTTCCGATCAATGGTGGCCAATCGGAACGACAGTATCCTTTGTTGGAATGGTTTCCGATGTAGAGCACATGTCGCCTCAACTGCTGGTAGAGTGGCTGGGTTCGAATGGCATTTTGGGGGAGAGTACACCAGAGGCCGATGGAACTGTGCTGTTTGATTTGGAGCTGCCTGAAGAGGGAGAACAGACAATCTCCATGCAGGTTTCTGATCCAGATGGAGGATTTTGCAGCGTAGATGTTCTTCTTAAGGTGGGGGTTCCACCGGTGTTGACCCTTCGAAGCCCTGAATTGAGTGATGTGGTTACACTTGATGAGATTGTCAATCTTTGGGTCGATGTAGAGGACTTCGATACCGCAGGGCAACTCTTGGAAACGACGGTTCGCTGGGAGAGCGATATCGATGGACTCATTTATGAAGCACCGACAGAAGACGGGAGTTCGCTGTACTCCATATCCACCTTATCACCAGGGGTACACACACTAACCGTGACAGCCACCGATATTGAGACTTTGACCGATGTAGAGACGCTGGAGTTGCGTGTCAATCGTCTACCGGAGGTTCAGTCACTCGAACTTTCCCCCGACCCTGTCTATACAACGGATGATCTGATCGCCACCGCTACAGTGTCAGATCCCGATATGGACAGTCTCAATATCATCTATGAGTGGTATGAAAATGGACAACTGACCAGTGTAACCGGAGATACGGTTGCCGCAACAGATATTCATTCTGGGGATACGTGGCGTGTTGTAGTTACACCCAATGACGGTTATGCGAATGGTGTCTCTCAAGAAGTCAGTATTCTGGTTTCCAATACACCCCCTACGATCTCCAGTATCTTTGTGTCTCCAACGGGAAACATTTACAATGATCAGATTGTCACCTGTACGTCAATTGCAACAGATCCAGACCAAACCCTGTACCCTGTTTATGAATGGGTTGTGGATGGTACTCAGTACATTTCTAGCGCCATTGATTTATCTACAACGGTAGCCATTCCGGGCAGCACTGTCACATGTGAGGTCTCTGTTACCGATGATGATGGAGCCACAGCGCAAGACAGTAGTGGATTTGTGGTCAGCAATCGATCCCCTATGGTCTCTAGTGCTGCTATTGATGTATCCAGTCCAACCACCAATGATGTGGTCACGTGTTCGGCGAATGCAACGGATCCAGACAACGAGAGTCTTGTTGTGGATTATGTCTGGCAGGTCGGTGGGTCTACTTTGGCAACGGGTGCCAGTGTGGATTTGTCAACTGTATCAGTCAATCCCACAGATGTGTTGATGTGTGTAGTCTCCGCCGAAGATGCTCTCGGAGAGATTGCGAGTGATTCTGCGTCTGTAACGATACAAAATACGGATCCCATTCTGAGTGACGTTGGGGTAACCCCAGTATCTCCAACGGCAGTGGATACTTTGACTTGTACTGCAACTGGGAGCGATCCAGATGGTGAGAGTCTCATTCCCACATTGGAATTTCAACATCAAGGCAGCGTGGTGTTCACCACGTCTGATTGGACTGCGAACTTCACTCCGTCACAATATGGATTGGGTGCTGGTGACACGATTTCCTGTTTGGCTACACTGACAGATGGGTATGGAGGGTCCGTACAGCTATCAGACTCTGTGTCGTTGGCCTCTTCGGCACCAATTCTGTCTAATATTTCCATTTCACCCAGTACTGCTTACACCAACACGACGGTGAGCTGCTCAGGAAACGCCAGCGATCCAAATGACGGGGACATCACTTCGAGCATTCAGTATCAGTGGATGGTGGGTACATCCGTCATCTCTACTGGTGCGACGTATAGTATTGGCAGTGGACAGACCAACGTCAATGATACGTTGATATGCTCGGCGACCGTAGTGGATTCTCACGGAGAGAGCGATACCACTAGCGCATCCATATCGATTCTGAACACCATACCGATCGTGAATGGGGTGTCGTTATCTCCAAGTTCCGTTCACAATGATGACGTGATTACGTGCACTGGGTCGGCAACCGATCCGGACGATGCCCCGACGATCTCTTATGCTTGGAAATCTTCTGGTGCGCCGTTGGGTTCAACAGATACGTTGGATTTGGCGACGACCTCTTTACTGCCAAACGACGGTTTTGAATGTGTGGTGACGGCGTCAGATGCGAACGGTGGAAGTGATACGGGCAATGCCTCGATGACGGTGTCCAATCGTGCGCCGAATGTCCCAGCGGTCAACATTTCTTGGAGTGGCAATAGCGGTACCGCCATCGCAGGGAATCCACTCACCTGTACGGCGGTCGCAAGTGATCCAGATGGCCAGTCGCTCAGTTATAGCTATTCATGGAGCTCGACCAGTGGAACCTCTGCCACAGGACAAATCATTTCCAATCAGGTGCAAGGGAATGAGACGTGGACCTGTACGGCTATCGCTTCGGACGGTCAGTTGACCAGCAGTGCTTCGACGAGCGTTCATGTTTTGCAGCCGTGTAGTCCAGATACCGATTACACAACCCTGAGTCTGGGCGGGTTGAATGATGCTGAGTTTGTTCGTGTATGTGCGGGATCCGACTCGCTTGGTCGCTATTCCATATCCAAGGACTTGGTGATGATGACCACGGAAGTCACCCAAGGAATGTTTGTCGATTTGATGGGCTATGATCCAACCACCTATGGGTCACAATATGGATTGGGTATCGATCATCCCGTGTATTATGTCAACTGGCATATGGCTGCAGATTTTGCAAATCAG